>CAWUOG010000415.1:0-3096 GCA_963923875.1 uncultured Alphaproteobacteria bacterium | reverse complement strand
CGACGCCAACCGCGCGCTGATGGGCTCGAACATGCAGCGCCAGGCGGTGCCGCTGATCCAGGCCGAATCGCCGCTGGTCGGTACCGGTATGGAAGAGGTGGTGGCCCGGGACTCCGGCGTTGCCATCGCCGCCCGCCGCACCGGCATCGTCGACCAGGTCGATGCCATGCGCATCGTGGTGCGCGCGACGGAAGACGTCGGCCCGAACCGGCCGGCGGTCGACATCTACAACCTGCTGAAGTTCCAGCGCTCCAACCAGAGCACCTGCATCACCCAGAAGCCGCTCGTGAAGGTCGGCGACCAGGTGAAGAAGGGCGATATCGTGGCCGACGGTCCGTCGACCCGCGACGGCGAGCTGGCGCTGGGCCGCAACGTGCTCGTCGCGTTCATGCCCTGGAACGGCTACAACTTCGAGGACTCGATCCTGCTCTCCGAGCGCATCGTGCGCGATGACGTCTTCACCTCGATCCATATCGAGGAGTTCGAGGTCATGGCCCGCGACACCAAGCTCGGCCAGGAAGAAATCAGCCGCGACATCCCGAACGTCGGCGAGGAGGCTCTCAAGAACCTCGACGAGGCGGGCATCGTCTATATCGGCGCCGAGGTGAAGGCCGGCGACATCCTGGTCGGCAAGGTCACGCCCAAGGGCGAGAGCCCGATGACCCCGGAAGAGAAGCTGCTGCGCGCCATCTTCGGCGAGAAGGCGGCCGACGTGCGCGACACCTCGCTGAAGGTGCCGCCGGGCGTCGAAGGCACCGTTGTCGAAGTCCGCGTCTTCAACCGCCGCGGCGTCGACAAGGACGAGCGTGCGCTCGCCATCGAGCGCGACGAGATCGAGCGTCTGGCCAAGGACCGTGACGACGAAAAGGCGATCCTGGAGCGCAGCTTCTACTCCCAGATCCAGGAGATGCTGCTCAACCAGACGGTGGCCGGCGGCCTCAAGGGCCTCAAGCCCGGCACGCGCATCACCGACAAGGTGCTGGGCGAATACACGCCGGGCCAGTGGCGCCAGATCGCGGTCAAGACCGACAAGCGGCAGAGCGAGATCGAGGCGTTGAACAAGCAGTTCGACGAGTCGATGAAGCGCCTGCAGGACCGCTTCGACAGCAAGGTCGACAAGCTGCAGCGCGGCGACGAGCTGCCGCCGGGCGTGATGAAGATGGTCAAGGTCTTCGTCGCGACCAAGCGCAAGCTGCAGCCGGGCGACAAGATGGCCGGCCGTCACGGCAACAAGGGCGTGATCTCGCGCATCATGCCGCTCGAGGACATGCCGTACCTGGAGGACGGCGGTCCGGTCGACATCGTGCTCAACCCGCTCGGCGTGCCGAGCCGCATGAACGTCGGTCAGATCCTGGAAACCCACCTCGGCTGGGCCGCGGCGGGTCTGGGCAAGCGGATCGGCGAGATGCTGGCGAGCGCTCGCGAGGCGACCGCCGCGCAGATCAAGAAGCACCTGCGCGAGCTCTACGGTGAGAAGGCCTACAAGAACGAGATCGCCGATCTCGACGACGAGGCCACGCTCGAACTCGCCCGCAACCTCGCCAAGGGCGTGCCGTTCGCCACTCCGGTGTTCGACGGTGCCCGCGAGCCCGACATTGTCGGCATGCTGGAGATGGCCGGTCTCGACAAGTCGGGCCAGGTCACCCTGGTCGACGGCCGCACCGGCGAGCCGTTCGATCGCAAGGTGACGGTCGGCTACATCTACATGCTGAAGCTGCACCATCTCGTGGACGACAAGATCCACGCCCGCTCGATCGGCCCGTACTCGCTGGTCACCCAGCAGCCGCTCGGCGGCAAGGCGCAGTTCGGCGGACAGCGCTTCGGCGAAATGGAGGTGTGGGCTCTCGAGGCCTACGGCGCCGCCTACACCCTGCAGGAGATCCTGACGGTGAAGTCGGACGACGTGGCCGGCCGCACCAAGGTCTACGAGGCAATCGTGCGCGGCGACGACACGTTCGAGGCGGGCATTCCCGAATCGTTCAACGTGCTGGTCAAGGAGCTGCGCTCGCTCGGCCTCAACGTGGAACTCAATCAGGAGGCCCAGTAAGGGCCTCCTCCCTCTATTCCCGATTTAGTCCAGCGAACCCGCAAGGGTGAAAGTAGGGACCCGAATATGACCGATCTGATCAACGTACTGGGCCAGCCCCAGGGCACTCCGACCTTCGACGAGATCCGCATCTCGATCGCCAGCCCCGACCGCATCCGCGCCTGGAGCCACGGCGAGATCAAGAAGCCGGAGACCATCAACTACCGCACCTTCAAGCCGGAGCGCGACGGCCTGTTCTGCGCCCGCATCTTCGGACCGATCAAGGACTACGAGTGCCTGTGCGGCAAGTACAAGCGCATGAAGTTCCGCGGCATCACCTGCGAGAAGTGCGGCGTCGAGGTGACGCTCACCAAGGTGCGCCGCGAGCGGATGGGCCACATCGAGCTCGCCTCGCCGGTGGCGCACATCTGGTTCCTGAAGTCGCTGCCGAGCCGCATCGGCCTGCTGCTCGACATGACGCTGCGCGATCTCGAGAAGATCCTCTACTTCGAGAATTACGTGGTGACCGAGCCGGGCCTGACCCCGCTCAAGTACCGCGAGCTGCTGAACGAGGACCAGTACCTCAACGCGCTCGACGAGTACGGCGACGACGCCTTCCGCGCCGACATCGGCGCCGAGGCGATCCGCGCCATGCTGCAGGTCATCGACCTCAACGAGGAGCGCCCGCGGTTGCGCGAGGAGCTGCGCGAGACCACCTCTGAGGCCAAGCGCAAGAAGCTCGTGAAGCGCCTGAAGCTGGTCGAGAGCTTCATCGAGTCGGGCGCCCGTCCCGAATGGATGATCCTCGAGCTGGTGCCGGTGATCCCGCCCGAGCTGCGCCCCCTGGTGCCGCTCGACGGCGGCCGCTTCGCGACCTCCGACCTCAACGACCTCTATCGCCGCGTCATCAACCGTAACAACCGGTTGAAGCGCCTGATGGAGCTGCGCGCCCCCGACATCATCGTGCGCAACGAGAAGCGCATGCTGCAGGAGTCGGTCGACGCCCTGTTCGACAACGGCCGCCGCGGCCGCGTCATCACCGGCGCCAACAAGCGCCCGCTGAAGTCGCT
>CAWUOG010000414.1:0-3099 GCA_963923875.1 uncultured Alphaproteobacteria bacterium | reverse complement strand
GCGATCCTTCTGCTCGGCATCGCCCAACTGGGCTTCGCCTGGACGACGACGCTCGCCGCCTCGGTCTCGCTCGCGGTCCTGCTGCCCTTGATCCTGGTGGTCCTGAAGCGGCGGCCGCAGGACATCGGCCTGTGGCCGGACGGCGCCCCCGGCGACGCGAACCCTGCCGGAAAGCCGGCGGCGCACTGGACACGCGCCCAGGCGCTCCGCGAGTGGAGCCTGCGCTCGGTCATGATCACCTTCGGCATCGGCATGCTGGTGCAAGTGGGCTTCGTCACGCACCAGGTGACGCTGCTGCTGCCCGCGCTCGGCACGGCCGGCACGTCGCTCACAGCCGCCGCGACGGCCGTCGCCGCCCTGTGCAGTCGCCTCGTGCTGGTGCGCTTTGCCGACCAGATCGATCAGCGCAAAGTCGCCGCCGGTGTCCTCGTGGCGGCAGCGCTCGCGTATGGCGCGATGGGACTTTTCCCGATCGCGCCGGTCCTGGCGGCGGGCAGCATCCTGTACGGCGTGACCGTAGGCAACGTTACGACGCTCTCGCCGATCATCGTGCGCCGCGAGTTCGGTGCGGCGTCATTCGGTCCGATCTTCGGCATGGCCTCAATGGCAATCCAGCTCGGCGCCGCGATCGGCCCGAGCTTCTACGGCCTGCTGCACGACTGGTCAGGCAGCTATCGCCTCCCTCTTCTGCTGGTCGCCGTGCTCGACATCGCGGCGTCGGTCGTTCTGCTCTCCGGACGGCCGAAGAGCGGCAGTTGAACCGGACCGCCCGCCCGCGCATTGTGCGGCCATGAACGCTTCCGGACTTTCTCCCGATCAACTGAAGCTGCAGGCGCGCGTGCGCGAGCTGGCGGCCGGGCCGGTGGCCCAGCGGGCCGCCGAGGTCGACCGCACCGAGCAGTATCCTTGGGACAATGTCGAGCTGCTGAAGGACGCCAAGCTGCTCGGCATGACCATCCCGACGCAGTACGGCGGCCAGGGCAAGGGCTGGCTCGACGCCGTTCTGACCATCGAGGCGCTCTCCGCCGCCTGTTCGGTGACCGGCCGCATCGCGGTCGAAACCAACATGGGCGCGATCAGCGCCGTGATGGCCTACGGCTCGGAGGAGCAGAAGAAGCTCGCCGCCGACATGGTGCTGGCCGGCGACAAGCCCGCGATCTGCATCACCGAACCCGACGCCGGCTCCGACGCCAACGGCATGACCACGCGCGCCGACCGCAAGGGCAACCGCTACGTCATCAACGGCCGCAAGCACTGGATCACCGGCGGCGGGGTCTCGCGACTGCACCTGATCTTCGCCAAGGTCTACGACGCCCAGGGCAATTTCGAGGGCATCGGCGGCTTCCTCGCGATCCGCGACGAGACCAAGGGGCTGAAGATCACCAAGCGCGAGCCGACCATGGGCCTGCGCGGCATTCCCGAAGCGGTGATCGACTTCGAGGACATGGACGTGCCGCCGTCGTCGCTGGTGATCCCGCCGCGCGGCCTGAAGAAGGGCTTCGCCGACCTGATGAACGCCTACAACAGCCAACGGGTCGGCGCCGCCACGGTGGCGCTGGGCATCGCCGAAGGCGCCTATCAGCTGGCGCTCGACTGGTCGGAGAAGCGCCACCAGTTCGGCCGGCCGATCAACGAGTTCCAGGGCCTGCAGTGGAAGCTCGCCGACATGTCGATCAAGCTGCGCGCCGCGCAGGCGCTGGTCTACGACGCCGCCCGCTCGGGCGAAGGCGGCTTCCCCGACATGCTGCTGGCGGCGCAAGCCAAAGTGTTCACCTCGGAAAGCGCCATCCAGGTCGTGAACGACGCCCTGCAGTTCTTCGGCGCGCGCGGCTACTCCCGCGAGTTGCCGCTGGAACGCATGGCGCGCGACGTGCGCATGTTCACGATCGGCGGCGGCACCGCCGAGGTGCTGCGCAACGTCGTGGCAGGCGCTCTGCTCAAGAAGAAACTGCCGCAGACGCGCGACGGCTGGGGCAAGTCGGAGTAGCACGCAGGCGACCACGACAGTTTGTATGGTTACCGAAAGCAACCGTCAGACTGACGGGACTCGAACGGTCACCTTTGGCAACCGGCACCGGATGTAGTGATGCTTCGCGCCCTTCCATCGATCCCTCCGGGCAAACAAAAATTCCTCCGGAGGAATCGGGTTTATTGCCCGTCTGCCGGCCACCACGTCGATTCCTCCTGCGGATAGCCGACGACGTCGCAGCCGGAAAAAATCCTCGCGAGCTTTCGGCTTTGTCGTTGGCCGGCCTGGATCCAACAGGATGCCCCGCGAGCCATGAGCATCCCCTGAAATGGGAACCGTGCGAGCGCCGGCCTTCGGCGCACCCCGCCTGCAGGCCCAACCTTCGACTTCGCTCAGGGCAGGCGCGCTCGCTGAGGCGTTTCTCCGCAACGCCCTACCATTCTTGATCCGGCCCTCCGCCCTCTCCTCAACTCCTGGAGGAGGCTTGTCCGGCGTCTCCAATGGCCCCCGCGCTTATCGGATCCGGGTCTCCTACGCACTCCACAGAACGCGTCGATTCTAGAAACGTCGATCTTTGCTGCCCAAGCCCCTGAAAGTGAATGCTTTTCCGACAACGACAGGGTTGCGTTCTAGAAATTCTAGAATTTCTAGAAAATTGCCGCCGGAATCTCGAAACGATCTACAACCGGACACCGGAGCGGCCCCGGAAACCATCTCTGCAGTATGGCGTTTTTCGCAATTTCTGTCAAGGTGAACCTGGCGATCAGCGCCCGAATTTCCGCCAGCCGTCAGTGCCGTGCAGCAGCACGAACTCGGCGCCTTTCCTGCTGTCGTCGTCCCATGGCCGGCACGACACCGATATCCAGGCCGGCCCCTCCCAGCGCGCCGCGCAGCTCTGCTCGCCGCAGGGCAGCTCGATCGCCCCCTCCTTCGC
The DNA here is from genome assembly GCA_963923875.1 of uncultured Alphaproteobacteria bacterium. Taxonomy (GTDB): domain Bacteria; phylum Pseudomonadota; class Alphaproteobacteria; order Reyranellales; family Reyranellaceae; genus Reyranella. The sequence continues at coordinate 196 of CAWUOG010000414.1, read as the reverse complement.
GATGCCATCGGTTGCCGGCGTGTAGATCGCGAGCTCGCCGCGTACCTCGGGATGCCGCACGCAGGCGATGGACAGGAACTTCGACCGGTCCGACGCCCAGATCGGCAGGCCGAACACCTTTATGACCCGCCCGGTCTGGCGCATGACCAGCGAGTAGTGATGATCATCGTACTGCGAGGTCGACAGCACGTAGAAC
>CAWUOG010000413.1:0-3106 GCA_963923875.1 uncultured Alphaproteobacteria bacterium | reverse complement strand
CGGTCGGCTTCGTCGAGAGTCAAACGGAACAGCGCGCCGACCAGGCCGGTGGCGGCGCCGACCGGCAGCGACAGCAGCGCCAGGACGAGCAGGCTGCCGGACCCCGGCTCGGGAGGTGCGGGAGAGGATTTGTTCAAGCGGCCGTCACTCTACACCGAACGCCCTCATCCTGAGGAGCGAGCGCAGCTCGCGTCTCGAAGGATGGGAACGAGCACCTTGTCTGCAGCTCACCCTTCGAGACGGCGCTTCGCGCCTCCTCAGGGTGAGGCGTATTGCCGTTGCACGTCTCGAAGGGTGAGGTCATTGGCGGTTGAACTCAGCCGCCCTACGGCAACACCCGCTTCATCCACTTGGCCGTGCCGCGTGCGTCGTCGTTGCCGGCGGCTTCGAGCTTCGCGATCACGCGCTGGCGGTCCTCCAGTTCGCGGTTCTGGCTGAGCTTCAGCTTGGTCTCGACCCGGTCGAGCTTCATGCGGAAGGCGACGATGTTCTTCGTCTGCGCCGCGGCGTTGCCCGGCGGCAGGCGGCCGAGCCCCCAGGCATCGTTGCCGCCGCCCTCGTAGACAGCGGCGAGTTTGGTCAGCACCATCAGCACCGCCGGCGTCGCCTCGACGATCTCGGGCCGGCCGTAGGCGTGCACGGTGACGTAGTTCCAGGTCGGCACCTTGGGGCCGGGCGCGTACCAGGTCGGCGAGACGTAGGCGTGCGGGCCCCAGAACAGGGCGAGCGACGGCGCACCGCGCGAAAACAGCTTCCAGTGCCCGTTGGCGCGCGCCATGTGGCCGATCAGGCTGCCGTGCGGGGAGCCGTCGTCTTCCCAGACCAGCGACAGGTGCGTGGTGAGCGGCGCGCCGTCGGCGTCGGCGGTGGTCAGCAGCGCCCAGCCATGGCTCTGCATGATCTCGCGGCCCTGGGCCTCGGTGCCTTCGAAGTGCTTCGGTATGTACATGGCGCGTCCGATCCTTGCCGGGCTCGCAGAGCGACCCCAACGGTTGAATGGGGGCCCATTACCATGTCAGATGCCGCCCGAAACCGGGAGGAATTCTCATGGGCGAATCTATCCGACTTAAGTCTGCCGCCGGCGAAATCGGCGCCTATCTCGCGACCCCGAAGGGCACGCCCCGGGGCGGCGTGGTCGTGATCCAGGAAATCTTCGGCGTGAACCATCACATCCGCGCCGTGACCGATTCGTTCGCCGCGCAGGGCTACCTCGCGCTGGCGCCGCAGTATTTCGACCACATCAAGACCGGTATCGAACTGGGCTATACCCCGGACACGATCGCCGAGGGCCGCGGCTATGTCATGTCGGCGGGCTTCACCGACAAAGCCGTGCAGGACACCGAGGCGGCGATCGCCGAGCTGAAGAAGCGCGGCGTCGCGAAGGTGGCGGTCACCGGCTATTGCTGGGGCGGCACGATCTCATGGCTGGCGGCGACCCGACTCAAGCCGGACGCGGTCTCGGGCTACTACGGCGGCGGCATCCACGGTGCCAAGAGCGAGAAGCCCACGGTGCCGACGCAGCTGCATTTCGGCGACAAGGACATGCACATCCCGATGGCCCACGTGAACGAGCTGCGGCAGCTCCATCCCGGCGTGGAAATCTTCGACTATCCGGCCGATCACGGCTTCCATTGCGACGAGCGCGGCAGCTACGACAAGGCCGCCTCGGTCAAGGCGATGGAACGCACGCTGGCGCACTTCAAGAAGTACGTCGGCTGATCTGCCGGACCGCGGGCGTCCCGGCCCGCATCATGAGAATGAGCGGGCCGGGAGGCCCGCGGTCCAATGAGCAAGAAACCAGCCAGGAAATCCTTCACCCCCGACGCACGCGGCCCCCTCAACGGAGTCCGCGTCGTCGACCTGTCGCGCCTGGTGGCGGGCAACATCCTGACGCTGCAGCTTGCCGATTTCGGCGCCGAGGTGATCAAGATCGAGCCGCCGGAAGGCGACACCTTGCGCTCGTGGAAGGTGAAGGGCATCGAGACGGCGTGGAAGGTCTATAGCCGCAACAAGAAGAGCGTGGCGCTCGACCTGCGCTCCGATGCCGGCCGCGCGATCGTCCGGGAACTGGTGAAGACGGCGGCGATCCTGGTCGAGAGCTTCAGGCCAGGCGTGCTGGAAGACATGCAGCTCTCGCCGGCCGAGCTGCACGAGATCAATCCCAAGCTGGTGATCGTGCGCATCTCGGGCTGGGGCCAGGACGGCCGCTACCGCCACAAGCCGGGCTTCGGCACGCTCATCGAGGGTTACAGCGGGTTTGCTTCCATGAACGGCTTCGGCGACCGCGAGCCGGTGCTGCCGCCGATGTATCTCGCCGACTGCATGGCGGCGCTGAACGGTTATGGCGCAGTACTCGTCGCTCTCCGCGAAGTCGAGATGAACGGCGGCCAGGGCCAGGTCATGGATCTGCCGCTGTTCGACCCGCTCTATTCGATGCTCGGCCCGCAGGCGGCGAACTACAAACTCACCGGCGAGGTGAAGGTGCGCACCGGCAGCCGGTCGACCAACGCCGCGCCGCGCAACGTCTACCAGACGAAGGACGGCCACTGGGTCTGCCTCTCGGCCTCGACCCAGGGCATGGCTGAGCGCGTGCTGATCAAGATCGGCCGGCCGGAGCTGGTGAAGGATCCGAAATTCTCGACCAACATCGAGCGCGTAAAGAACGGGCTGGAACTCGACCGGATCATCGGCGGCTTCATCAAGGAGCGCGATCTCGCCGAGAACCTGAAATATTTCGACGAGGCCGGCGTCACGATCGGGCCGGTCTACGACATCGCGCAGATCACCCAGGACGACTACGTGCTGGAGCGCGAGGCGCTGATCGAGATCCCCGACGCCGAGATGCCGGGCAACGAACTGCCGACCCATCCCGTGGTGCCGCGCATGTCCGGCACGCCCGGCGCGCTCAAGAGCGCCGCGCCCAGGATCGGCGAGCACAACGAGGCACTGCTGAAGCCGCTGCTCGGCGAGGCGGAGTACGGCAAGCTCTGCGAGTCGGGTGTAATCAGCAAAGGCAAGAAGAAGTGACCTTTCCTCCCCATTCATATGGGGAGGTGTCAGCGTCTTACGCTGACGGAGGGGTCTAGCCTCGCCGCCCCTGACCCTG
>CAWUOG010000412.1:0-3107 GCA_963923875.1 uncultured Alphaproteobacteria bacterium | reverse complement strand
TCCCCTGGTTGCTGGTCTCCAGCGCCTTCCTGCTGGTCGGCGTCGGTCTTGGCGCCCTGGCCCTGTCGCGCCCGCTGAGGCGTTACCTCGCGGGCCGCGTCGATTTCCCCGCGATCGAGCGCGACGTCGCCAACCTGCCGCGCCGCTCGGCGACGGTTGTCGCCTGCCTCTATGCCCCAATGCTGGCGGTCCGCCTGCTGTCGCCGCGCGCCGGCATCACCTTCGGTGCCGAGATCGAAATCTCCGCGTGGATCGACACGGTCTGCTCGTTCCTGGTCGTCACCAGCTTCAACTTCGTACTCACCTATTTCGTGGTCAGCGCCTACCTCGACCGGCTGTGCGAGTTCCTGTTCCGCACGCGGGGGGTCAATCTCTCCGTGTTCCGTGGCAGCTTCCGCCGCAAGGTCGGCCTGGCGGTCCTGTTCGTCGCCTTCGCCGCCATGACCCTGCTGGCGGGCGACATCGCAAGCTACGAAGGCAACCGCCTGATCCGCGAGGCCACCATCGACCTCACCGCCTCGATCGCGGGCGCCGCCACCATCTATTACTGGATCACGCGTGCGCTCACCCTGCCCGTCGCCCGCCTCGACCATGGCATGCGCCAGGTCGCCGCCGGCGACCTCACGGTGCGCCTGCCCGTGACATCGGACGACGAACTGGGCCACGCCATCAACGGCTTCAACCAGATGACCCGGGGTCTCAACGAGCGAGAGTACCTGCGCGACGTGTTCGGGAAATACGTCAGCGAGACCGTCGCTTCCGCCCTCCTCGAGGACCGCGAGGGCAAGGGGCGCATGGCCGACACCCTTGCCGTCGCCACCCTGATGTTCACCGATATCGAGGGCTTCACCGGCCTGTCCGAACGCCTGCCGCCCGACGAGGTCGCGCGGCTGCTCAACGGCTATCTCGGCATCGTCGTGCCGATCATCCAGCGCCACGGCGGCGTGGTGAACAACTTCATCGGAGACGGTCTGTTCGCGAGCTTCAACCTGCCGCTGTCGCTGGACAATCATGCGGCCGCCGCTCTCCAGGCCTCGCTCGAGATCCAGCACGCCCTGAGCCGCCAGCCCCAGCTTGCCGACGGCAGACTGCGCACGCGCATCGGCATCAACACCGGACCGGTGATCGGCGTGTCGGTCGGCACCGAGAAGCGCATGTCCTACACGCTGCTGGGCGATGCGGTGAACATCGCCTCGCGCATCGAACAGCTCAACAAGTCCTTCGGCACGTCGATCCTGGCGAGCGAGGAGACCGTGCGCGCGGCGGGCGCGGGGTTTGCCTGCACCTCGCTCGGCGAGTCGAGCATCCGCGGACACTCCGGCAACATCGTGGTGTATCGCGTGGACGGTACCGCATGAGCCCTCCAGCCAACGCTGCCGAGATCCTCGTCCTCAGGCGCCGCTATCTCTGGATGGCGACGTCGATTTTTTTCCTCGATCTCGGAATCACCCTGATCTTTTCGGCGACCACCGGCTCGTGGAACAATTTCTGGCGATCCGAGGGTGGTGGCGTCCTGCTGCTGGGGATCGCCAACTGGCTGATCGCGCGCCGCCTGTTCGAGCCGATCCGGCGCTATCTGAACGGCGACGTGGCATTCGCGGACATCCAGCGGCGCCTCACGCAGTTGCCGCTGCTGACCGCGCGTTACGTAGCCCTGCTCGCCGTCGCGGTGATCGGGTTCCGTACGTCGACGCCGTGGTGGGTCGAATCCCACGTCATGTTCAACCTGCGGCCGACGATTCCGGACTTCATCGCGGTTCTGGTGATCCTGCCGGTCTTCTATTTCACCTACACCTACTTCGTGGTCAGCGACTATCTCGCCCGGCTGTGCGGCTTCATCTTCGAACGCACGGGCCAGAACCTGCAGCTGTTCTTCGGCAGCTACCGCGCCAAGCTGTTCGTGGCCCTCACGGTCGTCTCGATCGCGCCGCTCGCCGCCATCGTGGTCGATCTGTTCTCCTACACCGGCGAGCGACAGCAATCGGAAATCCTGGTCGACGTGGCTTCCGCGGTCCTGGGCGTGGCGATCACCGCCTACTATGTCGGCCGCTCGCTGCTGCGCCCGATCGTGACCCTGTCAGGGGCCATGACCCGGGTCGCCGAGGGCGACCTCGCCGTGCGCGTACCGGTGACCTCGAACGACGAGGTCGGCGAGTTGACCGGCCGATTCAACACCATGGTCGAAGGCCTGCAGGAGCGCGAGAAGATCCGCGAAACCTTCGGCCGCTATGTCGACGAGAACGTCGCCGCCACCATCCTGCGCCGCCAGGGCGAGGGAGCATTGGCCGGCGAGACCGGCGAGGCGACCATCCTGTTCACCGACATCGCGGGTTTCACCACCATCGCCGAGTACCTGCAGCCGCACGAGCTGGTGACGGCGCTGAACGAGTATCTCGAGACCGTGCTGGCGCCGATCAGCACGCAGGGCGGCGTGGTCAACACCTTCATCGGCGACGGCCTGTTCGCCTCCTTCAACATGCCGCTGGCGTGCGACGATCACGCCGCCGCCGCCGTGCGCGCCGCGATCGACATCCAGCGCGCCGTCGGCGCGCGCACCTTCGGCGACATGGGCGTGTCGTTCGCCACCCGTATCGGCATCAGCACCGGCGCGGTCATCGGCGGTTCGGTCGGCGCCGGCCAGCGCATGAGCTTCACCCTGATGGGCGACACGGTGAACCTCGCGGCCCGGCTCGAGCAGTTGAACAAGGACCACGGCACGCGCATTCTCGTCTCGCAAAGCACGCGCGATGCCTGCGGCGAGCGATTCGCCTTCCAGCCGCTGGGCAGCGTGTCGGTGCGCGGCCGCAGCGAACAGATCAACATCTTCAGCCTCGATCCCGGCGCGCAGACCGCGGGCTAACAGGTCGGCCGTTCGGCCGCGCCCGAAGCCACGCGGCCGCAGACGTGCTATCGCAGACGCATGTTCTACGGCTGGCGCATCGTCGCCGTCTGCCTGATCGCGGCCCTGTTCGCCAACGCCTTCGGCCTGTTCGGCGCCGGCGTCTATCTGAGCGCGATCGTCGCCACACAGGGGTGGCCGACCGGTCTGGTCTCCGGCGCCGTCACGCTGTTCTATCTCACGAGCGCTCTTCTGCTGATGCCGGTCG
>CAWUOG010000411.1:0-3110 GCA_963923875.1 uncultured Alphaproteobacteria bacterium | reverse complement strand
CTCCAAGCAGGTGCTGGAGTTCTGACATGGCCAATGTGGCGATCGTCGGTGCCGGTGCCATGGGCCTCGCGGCCGCCTTCCATGCGCTGAAGGCCGGTCACCGCGTCTCCGTGTTCGAGGCCGACAAGGTCGCGGGCGGCATGGCTGCGCATTTCGATTTCGACGGATTGTCGATCGAGCGATTCTTCCACTTCATCTGCAAGCCCGACTACCCGATGTTCGAGTTGATGGGCGAACTCGGCATCGCCGACAAGCTTGTGTGGCGCGAGACATCGATGGGTTACTTCATCGACGGCAAGCACTACACCTGGGGCGACCCGTGGGCGCTGCTGACCTTCCCCAAGCTCGACCCGATCTCCAAGTTCCGCTACGGCCTGCACATGTTCCTGTCGACCAAGCGCAGGGACTGGTCGGCGCTGGAGAATGTCAGCTCCAAGGAGTGGTTCCTGCGCTGGCAGGGCAAGCGCGCCTACGAGACCCTGTGGCGGCGCCTGTTCGAGCTCAAGTTCTACGAGTATGCGGACAACGTCTCCGCCGCCTGGATCTGGACGCGCATCAAGCGCGTAGGGGTGTCGCGCAAGTCGCTGTTCCAGGAGGAACTGGGCTATATCGACGGCGGCTCGGAAGTGCTGATCGAGGCGCTGGTGAAAGCGATCGTCGGTGCAGGCGGCGAGATCCGCCTCGGTGCGCAGGTAAGCGAGATCACCTGCGAGAACGGCAGGGCGACGGGCCTCGTGGTGGACGGTGTCGCGCATTCCTTCGATGCCGTGGTTTGCACCGTGCCCACGCCCTATGTGGCGCGCATCGTGCCCGGCCTGTCGGCGCAGGCGAAGGCGAAGTACGAAGCGATCGGCAATATCGGCTGCGTCTGTGTGGCGCTGAAGCTCGCCAAGCCAATCACGCGGCACTTCTGGGTCAACGTCAACGATCCCACGATCGACATTCCGGGCATGGTCGAATTCTCGAATCTGCGCCGCCTGCCAGATACCGTGGTCTACATTCCCTATTACATGCCGCAGACCAATCCGAAGTTCGGCCGTCCGTCCGAAGCATTCGTCGAGGAGTCGTTCGGCTATCTGCGCAAGCTCAATCCGGCACTGCAGCCGGGCGACCTGAAGGCGAGCCACGTCGGGCGCCTGCGGCACGCCCAGCCTCTGTGCGAGCCCGGGTTCCTGTCGAAGATTCCGAAAGTGCAGACCGAGATGGCGGGCCTGCAAGTCGCCGACACCTGCTTCTACTATCCCGAGGATCGCGGCATCTCCGAGAGCGTGCGCTACGGCAAGCTGCTGGCACAGGGCATCGACCGGCCGGATGTCTGGGACGCGGAAGGACGATGAAGGTCCAGTTCCTGAAATTCCTGGCGGCCGGTGGCGTCGCGGCGCTGGTGAACATGGGCAGCCGCTATGTGCTGAATGAGTTCATGCGGTTCGAAGTGGCCGTCGTGGTCGCCTACCTGTTTGGATTCTTCACTGCTTATGTGCTGTCGCGGATGTACGTGTTCGATCCGTCGGGCCGCTCTCGTCGCACCGAGATCCGCCGCTTCGCGATCGTCAATGTCTTCTCGCTGGGCGTCGTTTGGGTGGTGAGCGTGGGGCTGGCCCGCGTGATCTTCCCCGCGGTCGGCTTCACCTGGCACGCCGATGATGTCAGCCACGTGATTGGCGTGCTGGCACCCGCGGTCACGAGCTATCTCGGGCACCGCTTCTATACTTTCGCTCGCGTCGACTCATGAACGAGCGTCCGCTATGGCTGGCCCTGGCCGTCTGCATCCTCGTGCGGATCGTGCTGGAGGTCCGCTACGGGCTGGGGTTCGACGTCGACGTCAAGCTTTGGCAGCTCGTCGATGTCGAGTTGCTGCGCGACGATCCGCTGCGATCGCTGTTCCTGATGCACGCGCAGCCGCCGCTGTTCAACGCCCTCTATGCGTTGTCGCTGCGGCTGCCGGAAGGGCTCGGCGTGCCCTTCCTGCACCTGGTGTTCCAGGCGACGTCGATCGTGTCGGTGGCCCTGATCTACCTGCTGCTGCGTCGGGCCAGGGTAGGTCCCGTGGGGGCGGCGATCGCCGCCGGCTTGTTCGGCATCCTGCCGCAGACGCTGATTTTCGAGAGTGTGTTCAACTACGCGCCATTCGAGGTGATGTTTCTGCTGGGCGGCATGCTGCTGGCCGCCCGCTATCTGGAGGAGGGCGGTGTGGCGCGCTTCGCCGGATTGTGCGCCTGCCTGGTGATTCTGGCCTTCATGCGGTCGCTCTTCCACATCGGCTGGGTAGCGGTCGCGCTGCTGGCAGTCTGGAGTTTGCGGTCGTGGCGCCATGGCCGCGACAGCCGCGCGCTCGCGGTACTCGTGGTGTCGCTCGCGCTGGTTTCGTCGATCTACTTCAAGAACCTCAAGCTCTACGGCGCCTTCGCGGCGAGTACCTGGGAAGGCATTGCGCTCACCCAGCTGGCGGCGCCAATTCTTCCGGGCGACCCGGTCAAGTTTCCCCAGGTTCTGTCCGATATTCGTCAGCGGATCGATCGCGGCGAGTTCTCGCCGGCGTTGAAGGGCGCGATCACAGATCTGTGGTACGGCTGGGTCGAGGCTGCGAAGGATTGTCCGCAGATGGACGAAAAGCGCGCTGTTCTCTGTGCCCGCGTGCGCGCCAGCGGCGAGCCCAACATGAATCACCTCGCGGTGATCGAGTATTCGCACCAGCTCGGCGGCGACGCGCGCCGCCTTCTGCAGCTCTATCCGCAAGTCTATCTCAATCACGTCGCGGCAAGCGTGATGACTTTTCTCGGCACGCCGTCCTGGCACTATCGGGGCTTCGACAATCTGCTGCCGCATTACTGCGATTTCTGGAACGACGTGCTGCTCTATCACCCGAACCGTGGGCTTCAGGGCATGCAGGCTCCGGGACAAATTTGGGGCTCGGTCGTCAACCGCCTGACCGGCTCGTCGGTGCCGCTGATCCTGCTGGTCGTAACGGGCATCGTCCTCGTGTTGTGGCGCGGCGCGGCCGACCTCCTGGCTTACGGCCGTGGCCGTAGGCCGACCGCCGACTGGATCTTCCCCACTTTTGTCGTGCTGCTCTATGCCACCATCCCCAATCTCACGAATGGCGTGGAGAC
>CAWUOG010000410.1:0-3120 GCA_963923875.1 uncultured Alphaproteobacteria bacterium | reverse complement strand
CGCGAACCCGTGAATCCCGACGAGGCGACCGAGTTTGCCACCCGACTGCTCATGACGGGTCTCGCCAACCTTCCGAGAAAGAGCTAGGCCGCCGCCAGTTCGCAGCCGGCGATCGTGATGCGGTGCATCAGCCGGCGCTCGCCCTGGTAGTCGTTGGCCGCGTAGTGCCAGGTGGCACGGTTGTCCCAGAACGCGATCGATCCTTCGCGCCAGCGGAAACGGCAGGTGAATTCAGGCTTGGTCGCGTGTCGATAGAGATGCTCCAGCAGCGGCCGGCTGTCGTCGGCCGACCAGCCCTCGAAGCGCAGGGTGAAGCCCGGATTGACATACAGCGCCTTGCGGCCGCTCAGGGGATGGCGAATCACCACGGGATGCACGACGTCGTCGCCGACCAGATGCTCGTTCTTGAAGCGGCCGCCCGATTCCGGCTGGTTCTTGTGGTAGCCCTTGGCGCCGAAGATGTGTGCGGAGCCGTGCACCGCATTCATGCCCTCGAGCGTCTTCTGCAGGCCGGGCGAGAGCGTCTCGAAGGCCCGGTACATGTTGGCGAACAGTGTGTCGCCGCCCTCCTCGGGCAGTTCACGGGCCAGCAGGACCGATCCCATGGCAGGCGCCTTGTCGTAGCTGTGGTCGGTATGCCATCCGCCGCCGATATTGGTCTTCTGCTCCGGCTCCTTGCGCACTTCGGCGATCTCGGGATGGCCCTCGACCGGCGTAAAGAAGCGGTTGATGTCGATCGGCGCCCAGCGCCGGGCAAAGGCGATGTGCTGCTCGGGCGTGAGACGCTGGTCGCGGAAGAAGATCACGCCGAACTCGGCGTAGGCACGCTGGACCTCGGCCCACTGGCTGTTGCTCAAGGCATTGAGATCGACGCCCAGCACCTCGGCGCCACAGCCGCCGGTCAGTTTGCGCACATCAACGGTTTCATAGGCCATGAGGAATCCCGCTCGAATTTTATGGTGGAACGATAACAGATGGCGGCCGGCGCGTCGCACATCCGGGCCGCGATGCGATAACGGGCCGCCGACATCGGAACCGGATCGCGTTACGATGCGCGGGTCCCTTCACCGGAACGAGGGTGGATCGCATGCTGGCAAACACCACACGAGCCCTGACCGAGGCGCAGCGCGAGCAGTGGGCCGTCGATGGCTACCTTCAGCTCGAAGGCGCCTTGTCGCCCGCCGAGGTGGATTTCTTCTCCGGCCTTCTCGACAAGGTGCGCGGGCAACCGGGCTACGAGCCGGCCGCGACCGAACTGCAGCGCGGGCACTATGCCTGGAAGCTGCCCGACCAGAACCTCGATGCCTTCATGGACCGGCGCGATCTGCTGCCGTACCACCAGGCCTTCATCGACCTGATCGACCGGCCGCGCATCTTCGACCTGATCCTCGACCTGATGGGCCCGTTCATCCAGTTCTCGATGAGCCAGGCGATCATCCGCGCCTCCACCGATACCTTCCCCGGCTACATCCACACCGACGGCGGCGAGGCGCAGAAGACCATCCGCGTCACCGAGACCAGCCGGCCGCTCGCGGTGAAGGTGATGTATCTGCTGACCGACGTGACCGCACCGGACAGCGGCAACTTCACGCTGTTCCCGGGCAGCCACCTCCGGCCGTTCCCCGAGAAGACCGAGCGCATTCCCGGCCCGAAATCGCCGGGCGCCGTGCCGCTGCTCGGCAAGGCAGGCGACGCCTACATTTTTCCGCACGCGATCTGGCACGGCCCCTCGCCCAACCACTCGGGCAAGGCGCGCAAGACGATCCTCTACAATTACTGCCAGATGTTCATGAAGCCCTACGATTTCGGCGGACCGCCGAAGAAGCTGTTCGACCGCTGCACGCCACGCCAGCGCCGGCTGCTGGGCGACCTCGGCCACGATTTCCGGCCGGGCGATTTCTTCTATGCACCGCTCGACCAGGAAGCGGTGATGAACGGCACGGCCTGAACCCGGCGACACGGCTCGAGTTGCACGCATGAAGAGCGGCGGCATTGCGATCGGCATCATCGGTGCCGGCATCATGGGTGAGCGTCTGCTCACTGCGATCCTGCAGCAGGATCCCGGCCTGGTGCAGGCTTGCGGCATCTGGGACCCGGCAGCGGACGCGATGCAGCGCATGGCAAGGACCTTTCCCGGGGTCTCCCGGATGGCCGATGCCACGGCCGTCATCGCCGCAAGCGACTGCGTCTACATCGCTTCGCCCCCGGCCTCGCATCTCGGCCATGCGCGCGCGGCGCTGGCCGCCGGCAAGAGCGTCTTCAGCGAGAAGCCGCTGGCCACCGATGTCGCGGATGCGCGGGCGTTCGTGGCCGAAGCCGGCGGCCGCGGCGCCGTGAATTTTCCCTTCGCCTCTTCTCCTGCCGTCGCGACGATCCGGAGCTGGATCGGGAACGGCGAGATCGGCACGCCGCGACGCATCGACATCGCGGTCGGCTTCGCCAAGTGGCCGCGCTCTTGGCAGGTCGATGCGGCGGGCTGGCTCGACAAGCCGATGCAGGGCGGCTTTACGCGCGAAGTCGTCTCGCACTTTCTATTTCTCTCGCGACGCCTCGGCGGACCCTTGCACGGGCTGACGGGCGAGGCGTCCTTCCCCGAAGCCGGCCGGTCCGAGCGGCGCATCGCCGCGCGACTGCAAGCGGGCGATCTCCCCGTGACGCTCGCCGGGGCGGTCGGGGAGACAGCCAAGGACGACCACAATGTCTGGATGCTGGAAGGCGACCGCGGTGCCGTGCGGCTTTGCGACTGGTCGATCGCCGAGCGCCGGCTGGCGGACGGAACGTGGCAACAGGCGCCGGATGCCCTCCCCAACGCGCAGGCCCGCCCCCTGGCCCTGAAGCGCCAGCTGGAGGGCGTGGCCAAACTGGCGCGCGGCGAGCAACACCATCTCGCTACCGTGGCCGAAGCCTTCAATGTGCAGGAGGTCGTCGAGGGCATCCTCGCCGGCTGACCCGGCGGCGTCAGCGCGCCTCGACGCCGAGCAGCAGCAGGGCCGCCGACAAGGTGAAGATGCTGGCGCCGGTCGAGATCACGACGGCGTTGGTCGCGAGCCCCACTCCGGTGCGATAGAGCTGGGCGATCAGATAGACGTTGGCGCCGCCCGGCAGAGCGGCATTCAGCGT
>CAWUOG010000409.1:0-3128 GCA_963923875.1 uncultured Alphaproteobacteria bacterium | reverse complement strand
TCGCGCTCGGCCCACATCTTCTTGTAGGCGGGGCGGCCGACGCAGGCGTCGTACCACTTCTTGACGTTGGGATTGGCGTCGAACAGGGCCTTGGTGCCCGCAGCGTAGCGGACGATCTCGGCGACGTTGATGTCGGCCACGGTGAAGCGGCCGCCGACCAGCCAGCCGGTCCTGGCCAGCGCCTTGTCGAGCTGGGCGAATGGGCCCTTCAGCGCCTCGAGCGTCTCGGGCTTGGGACCGTTCATCGCGACCGAAAGCGTCATCGCCTCGAAACCGCCGTCGGCGACATGCGCGGGCACGCCGGCCCGCTCGCACAGCGCCCACATCGACCACATGGTCATTTCGCCGTCCTCGGCGAGATTGGCCGGCCCGAGCGGGCCGCCGTGCTTCTTGGCGAGGTAGAGATTGATCGCCAGCGACTCGTGCAGGATCACGCCGTCATCGTCGATCGACGGGATATGGCCGTGCGGGTTGATCTTCAGGAACTCGGGCGACTGGGTCTCCAGCGCACCGGCCGGCGGCGGCGCGCCCTTCAATCGGTAGCTCTGAACGACGGGCACGAGCTTGAAAGGGATGCCGGCTTCGAAGCAGAGCCAGATGTTGCGTGAAGCACGGGAGCGGAAGGCGCCATAGATGGTGAGCATGGCGCAATTGTCTAACAGCGCTGCCGCGGCTTGTCCTTGTTGATGAGCGGGCAGGGGGTTAAGCTTTTTTCATGGCCAGCACTCGGAAACTTGAAGCCGTCAAGGATGCGAGCCACCTCTATGAGGTCGAGCGTCGCGCGCGCCACGCCGAGCGCCCGGGCTTCCGGATTTCCGAGCTTCAGCTCTCGCCGACGCAGACGGTGCCGTGGCACTTCCACACCAATATCGCCGACACGTTCTATGTGCTGGCAGGCGAGATGCGGCTCTTCCTCCAGAATCCGAAGGAAGAGGTCCGGCTGAAGCCGGGCGAGACCTACACCGCCGTCGCCAAGCGGCCGCACCTGGTGACCAACGCCGGCGGCACTTCGCTTACCTTCCTGATCATGCAGGGAATTGGCGAGTACGATTATGTCCCGCTGGTCTAGGTGATCGCAGGCTTGGCCGCTCCGACATACTGGGTCCGAAGCTCGCGCTTCAATATCTTGCCGGTGGCATTGCGCGGCAGCACGTCGACGAACTGAACGGCCTGCGGCACCTTGAACTTGGCGAGCCTGCCCAGGCAGTGTCGGATCACGTCGCCTTCCTCGATCGTCTGGCCGGGCTTCTTCACGATGATCGCCATGCCGACCTCGCCCCAGCGTTCGTTGGGCACACCGATGATCGCGGCATCGGCGACTTGCGGCAGCTGGAACAGCACGTTCTCGACCTCGGCCGGATAAACGTTCTCGCCGCCGGAGATGTACATATCCTTCCAGCGATCGACGATGTAGACGAAGCCTTCCTCGTCCAGGCGGGCCGCATCGCCGGTGTGCAGCCAGCCGTCGGTGAAGGCCGACGCCGTCGCCTCGGGTTTGTTCCAGTAACCCGGCGTGATGTTGGGGCCCTTGATCAGCAATTCGCCGATGCCGCCGGGCGTCACGTCCTTGCCTTGCTCGTCGACGATTCGGATGGCGGTGTGCATCATCGCCTTGCCGGCAGAGCCCACCTTGCGCACGGCATCGGCGCCGTCGAGCATGGTGCCGGCGGGGCTGGTTTCCGTCATGCCCCAGCCTTGGACCAGCGGCACGCCGCGCGCCGTCCAGCCTTCGAGAATCGCGAGGGCACAAGGCGCCCCGCCGACGCCCGCGACCTTCAAACGCGACAGATCGGCGCTCTGGAACTTGGGGTGCTGCATCATGAACTGGTAGGGCGCCGGCACGCCGAAGAAATGCGTGATGCCGAGGGCTGGATCGGAGATGAAGTCCAGCGCCTGACCTGGATCGAAGGTGCGCATGATCAGGATCGTGCCGCCGGCATGAAGCACCGGGTTGGCGTAGCAGTTGAGGCCACCGGTGTGGAACAGCGGCAGCACTACGAGCTGCACGGTCTGCGGCGAGATCAGCGCCGGAATGCCGAGGTTGACGCAATTCCAGAACACCATGCCGTGGGTGATGATCGCGCCCTTCGGGTGCCCGGTCGTGCCCGAGGTGTACATCACCATGCCGATATCGTCATGCCCGAGCGGCACCGGCGGTGGAGCGGGCGGAGCGGCGGCAAGTGCGCTGCCGTAGTCGCAGTCGCCGCCATCGTGATTTATCTGCAGACGCGATCTGGAGAGCTTGGCGGCCTGGTCGGCAAAGCTCTTGTCGTGAATCAGCAGCTTCGGCGTTGAATCGCCCAGGATGTATTCGAGTTCGGGCACGGTGAGGCGCCAGTTGAGCGGCAGCATGATGGCGCCCAATCGCCCGCAGGCGAACTGAAGCTCGAAATATTCGGCGCAATTGGGCGCCAGCAACGCAACGCGGTCGCCCTTGCCGATTCCGCGCGCGCTCAGCGCACCGGCAAGCTGGTTGGTGCGGCGGTCGAGGTCGGCGTAGGTGAACTTGCGCCCGGTCTGCAGGTCGTGAATTGCGAGCTGCTTTGGCCGCCGCCCCGCATGGTGGCTGATCCAGTCGTAGTAGGGAGGAACACCGGGCATTTTCAGTTCACCGCCTTGGCAAGACCCTTCCAGTAGGGCTCGCGCAGTTCGCGTTTGAGGATCTTGCCGGCACCTGAGAGCGGCAGCGGCGTGTCACGGAAGTCGACGCTCTTGGGGCACTTGTAGCCCGCGATCTGGGCGTGACAGTGCGCGATCACCTGTTCGGCAGTCAGCGTAGTGCCGGCCTTGCGCACGACGATGGCGTGCACGCGCTCGCCCCAGCGCTCGTCGGGTACGCCAATCACGGCGACCTCGGCCACTTCCGGGATCAGGGAGATCGCATTCTCGACCTCGGCGGAATAGACGTTCTCGCCGCCCGAGATGATCATGTCCTTCAGCCGGTCGACGATGTAGACGAAGCCTTCGTCGTCCATGTAAGCGCCGTCGCCGGAGTAGTACCAGCCATCTTCCAGGACGGCGGCCGTCGCGTCCGGCTTGTTCCAGTAGCCCTTCATGATGTTGGCGCCGCGAATCGCGAGTTCGCCGGGTGTGCCGCGCGGCAATTCCCTTCGATCGGCATCGACCAC
>CAWUOG010000408.1:0-3128 GCA_963923875.1 uncultured Alphaproteobacteria bacterium | reverse complement strand
CGCCGGCCAGTCCTGAGGCGACGCTGCGTGCATGAGCGACATCAATGCCCTGGGCCGCGGCCGCGAGTTCATCGTCGCGGGCGGCCTTCAGTGCCCGGCCCGAGCGGCTCCTCAAGATGTTGTCTGCCAGCAGCAGGCCGACTCCGAGCAGCCCCAGCGCCAGCAGGAACACCCATCGATCCGGGGTGAAGCCGAACGGCGCGGGCGGGGCGTCGAGATAGAGGCCGCGTACGCCGCCGGTGATGTGCTCGATCGGTTGCCAGCGCAGAAACTGCGGAAAGGCGATGGCGAGCGCGTAGCTCACCAGCGCCTGGGTCCAGATGCTGTGGCCCGAGGCCACCCGGCCGAGCCCATAACCCGCCGCATAGCCGATGAAGGGCGCCAGGGTCAGCCCGAGATAGCCTGGGCCGCCCATCTGGGCCGCCACGATGGCTGCCGTGTAGCCGCCCATGCCGTAGAGCGCCGCCTGGGCGAACGAAAACTGGCCGCTTGCACCACACAGCAGCACAAGCCCGATAAGCGCGATTGCCCAGATAATCGCCTGGGCGAAGCGGAAGACGGTGAAGTCCGGGAAGCAGAATGAGAGCGCGGCCGCCGCCACGAACCCGATGGCCGAAGCGGTCCGCATAGGACTACCATAGGTCAAAACACGGAGGAGCGCGATGAAGCTGAGGCAGTGCGTGTTCGTCTGCAAGGATCTCGAGAGCTCTCGCGAGGAGCTGTGCGACGTACTCGGCATCGAGGTCGCGTTCCGCGACCCCGGCGTCGCAAAATGGGGCCTGGTCAACGTTGTCTGTCCAACCGGTCACGACTTTCTCGAGATCGTCTCACCTTTCCAGCAGGGCACATCGGCCGGTCGCTACATCGAGCGGCGCAAAGGCGATGGCGGTTACATGGTGATCCTGCAGGTCGCAGACGCGGTCGCCGAGCGCAAGCGCGTCACCGGGCTCGGCGTGCGCGCGGTGGCGCAGAAGGACCTGCCCGAATACCAGTATACGCACTTCCATCCGTCCGACACATCGGGCGTACTGCTGTCGCTCGACCAGACCATCGCGCCGGCGGGCACCGACCCGAAGCTGTGGTGGCCGCCGGCCGAAAAGGGGTGGCTGAAGCATGCGAAGTCCGATGTCACTAACGGCCTGGCCGGCGTCGAGATCCAGTCCGACGACCCCGACGCCACGGCGGAGAAGTGGTCGAAAATCCTGAACCGTCCAGTTGAGGGCGACATTATCCGACTCGACGACGATGGCGAGATCCGCTTTGTGCCGATCGCCGACGGAAGAGGCCCCGGCATCTCGGCGTTCGACGTCAGGGTGGTCGATCGCGAGCGCGTACTGGCCGCCGCCAAGAAGCGGCACAAGCAGAACGGCCCGGCTCAGATCGAGGTCTGCGGCTGCCGCATCAACCTGGTGTAGATGGCCCCGTCGCGCCGCCGGTCGCGGCCGAGCAGGAACAGCAGGATCGCGAAGTTCGCCGCGTTGAAGGCGAGGCCGGTGGCGAACGCCGTCGCGTAGCTGCTCGTCAGGTCGAAGATGAACCCGGCGCCCCAGCCGCCGACCGCCATGCCCAGCGTGCCGCCGAACAGCACCGCGGGGATGCGCCAGTTGGCCTCCTGCAGGGAGTAATGCGCGCGCACCACGATCACGTAGGCCGGCACCAGGCCCGCCTGGCCGAAGCCGAATGCCACGGCCACGGCAAACAGCACGTGGCCGTCCTGGATCAGGGCGAAGCCGGTCAGCGCCGTCATCTGGGCGAGCGACGCCCAAACCAGGGTCTGCAGGCCGCCGATGCGGTCGCACAGCCAACCCCAGAACTGGCGGGCGAAGAAGGCGGTGGCCAGCAGCACCGAGAGCATCGCTGCGCCATGTTGCGCCGAGAAGCCGAGATCGCCGCAATAGGCCACGACATGGTTGATCGGCATCGCCATCGGAATGCAGCAGAACAGGATTGCGGTCGCCAGCAGCACCATCGCGATGTTGGGATTGAGCCCGAGCACCGTGCCTTCGCGCTCGCTGGCATTCGCCGTCGTGGCTGACGCCGCCGCGGCCACCGGCGGCGCGCGCAGGAACAGGACAGCCAGCGCCACGACGGCGAGGGTCAGGAACACGCCATAGAACATCATGGTGTGGCGCCAGCCGATGCCGTCGACCGAGACAGTGATCAGGGTCGGCCACAGCGCGCCCGCCACCGACTGGCCGGACGAGATCAGCGCCACCGCCGAGCCGCGCCGCCGTTCGAACCAGCGGCTGACATAGGTGAGCAGCGGCGTGAACATGAAAGCATTGCCGAACAGGCCCATCAGCAGGAAGTGGCCGGAATAGAGCTCCCACAGCCCGCCCGAGCCGGCGAGCAGCAGGCCGGCGCCGCTCATGACGCCGCCGAAGATCACGATCGGTCGGACGCCGAGCCGGCCCATCAGCCAGCCCGCGACGATGCCGCCGCCCGAAGCGCCGAGATAGACGAGGGCGGCGGCCGCCGCCGCGCCGGCACGGTCGGTCTGCAGCTCGGCGGCGATGGTCTTCATCGAGACCACCGAGATCAGCGGGCCGCCGTAGGAGATAGTGAGGATGGTGACGGCGGCCACGGCAATGCGCCACGCGGCTTTCCCGTCCACCTCCTCCCTGTCTTCCTTCATGCTCCCACTATACGGGAGCGCTTCTCCTATCGGAAACAATCGCCCGGAAGGGATTGTGCTTGCGGCCGACCAGGAACAGCAGCACGGCAATGTTGGCAATGTTGAAGGCCATACCGATATCGAAGGCCGGGCCGTAGCTCGCATACCGGTCGAACAGCCAACCCGGCGCCCAGCCGCCGGTCGCCATGCCGAGGAAGCCTGCGAACATCACGGTCGGCACCCGCCAACTGCACTCCTGGATCGTGTAGCACTCGCGGATCACCAGCACGTATGACGGCAGCAGGCCGGACAGCCCGACGCCGAACACCGCCGAGACGAAGAACAGCAGGAGCTGGTCGGTGGTCGCCATATAGCCCAGCAGACCCGTGGCCTGGACCAAGGACGAGTAGAGAAGGGTCTGCCAGCCGCCGACCTTGTCGGCCAGCCAGCCCCAGAACTGTCGCGCGAAGAAGGCGACACCCAGCAGCACCGACAGCATCACCGCGCCGGTCTG
>CAWUOG010000407.1:0-3129 GCA_963923875.1 uncultured Alphaproteobacteria bacterium | reverse complement strand
CGCTGCTCGGCGTCTATCGCGACGCCTATGCGCTGCGCCTCATCGAAGTGCTGACCAACGACTATCCCGGCCTGATGGCGATGGCGGGGCCCGCCGACTTCGACCGCATGGCGCGGGCCTATATCGCCGCCCATCCCTCGCACCATCCTTCGGTACGCTGGTTCGGCGCCCGGCTCGCCGACTTTCTTGCCGGCACCGCACCCTATTCCGCCCTGTCGGCCGCCGCCGAGATGGCGCGCTTCGAATGGGCCCTGGGCGAGGCCTTCGATGCGCCGGACGACACGCCGATCCAGGCAGCAGACCTGATGGCCTTGCCGCCGGAGGCCTGGGAGGAGCTGCGCCTCGCCCCGCTGCGCTCACTGCGCCAACTGACGCTCGCCCACGAAGTGCCGCAGGCCTGGCAGCGCCGTGAGGAGGTCGAGCCGGGCAGTCTCGAGGTCACGGCCGCCGCCGGCCGGCCGGTCGACTGGGTGATCTGGCGGCCCGAGCGGACCAGCCATTTCCGCTCGCTCGAACCGGACGAAGCTGCGATGCTGGCCGCCATGATCGAGGGCCAGGCCTTTCCCGAACTGTGCGAGAGTCTCGTGCCCCATGTCGGCGCCGATGCAGCGCCTGCGCAAGCGGCCGGCCGATTACGAAGCTGGGTCGAAGAAGGAATGATCGGCGGCTTCACGCGCTGATACAGTTCCGCCGTCCGGGCCCGCTTGATGGAATTGGTAGACATACAGGACTTAAAATCCTGAGGCCGCGAGGCCGTGCGGGTTCGAGTCCCGCAGCGGGTACCAGTCCTTTCGCCTTCGGCGAAAGGAACCGTGGCGTGTAGCGCTGCAGGGAGCGTCAGCGACCGAAGCGCGGGCGCAAGACCGAGCAGAAAAGATCAAGAAGGGAAACGCACGATGAAGGATCTCGCAGGCCGCCTCGCGGTCATCACCGGCGGCGGCACCGGCATGGGCCGCGAACTCGCCCGCCAGCTCGTTGCCGAGGGCTGCTCGATCGCCATGTGCGACGTGTCGGCGGCCAACATGGCCGAGACCAAGCGGCTGTGCGAGATCGAGAAGCTGCCGCAGGGTCTGCGCATCACCACGCACATTGCCGATGTCTCGAACGAAGACGACCTCAAGCGCTTCGCGCAGGAGGTGGCGCAACAGCACGACACGGACCGCATCCATCTGCTGTTCAACAACGCCGGCATCGGCGGCGGCGGCAGCATGTTCGCCAACTCGCGCCAGGAATGGGAGCGGACGTTCAATATCTGCTGGCTGGGCGTCTATTACGGCGTGCGCACTTTCCTGCCGATGCTGATGAAGGCCGACCGCGGCCACATCATCAACACCTCCAGCGTCAACGGCTTCTGGGCCTCGGTCGGCGCGCACATCCCCCAGACCGCCTACGGCGCCGCCAAGTTCGCGGTGAAGGGGTTCAGCGAGGCGCTGCAGACCGATCTCCGCGTCAATGCCCCGCACATCAAGTGCTCGGTGGTGATGCCGGGCCATATCGGCACGTCCATCGTGGCCAATTCCTTCAAGGTCCAGGCCGGCTCGCAGTCGGACACGATGACCAAGCAGCAGATCGACATGGTACGCGCCCGCATCGCCTCGACCGGCGCCGACACCAGCAAGATGAGCGACGCCGACGTGACCAAGATCGCCCAGGAGCGCGCCCGGCGCTTCCTTGAGCTGGCGCCGACCAGCGCCGCACAGGCCGCCACGATCATCCTCGATGGCGTCAAGGCGGACCGTTGGCGCATCCTGGTCGGCGACGACGCCCACGTGATCGACAAGCGCGTGCGCGCCGAGCCGGAACGGGCCTATGACGTCGACTTCTTCGAGGAAGTGGCCAAGGAAGTGGGCTGGAAGCTCGGCAACTGATGCCCCGGACGGCTGCTCTGCCGGAGCCTGGCGGCGACCCGACCGAGCGGCTGCTGCTCGAGCGCGAGGCACGCAGCCTCTTCGTGATGGTCGTGGTCGTGCTGGCCGGGTTCTTCCTATTGGCCGCCCAGTTCGTCATGGCGGCGCCGGTCGTGACGCGCGAGCGCATCCACGCGCCGATCGTCATCACCTATTTCAGCATCAGCATCCTGCTGTCGCTGGTGCTTCTGGCGCTGCTTTGGTATCGCCGGTGGGTGCGCGCCGTCGGCATGGTGGCCGCACTGTTCGCGGCGACCTTTGCCGCCGTCTCCGGCTTCGTGATCTGGCGCAGCCTGGCGATCGATGTGCCTGTCGCCGTCCTGGCCAAGCTGCCGATCGCCTCGGTGGGGCTGGCCGTCATTGCCTGCATGACACTGACCCTGCGCCCCTTGCACGTCGTCATCACCGGCGCCGGCGTTGCCGCCACCCTGATCGGCTTCTTCGCTGTCGCCATCGGAGATCCCCGGACGACACTGGCCACCTACAGCATCGAGCCCTATCTCGGGCCGTCGATCAGCCGCACCCGCCTGTTCTTCGAACTGGTGTTCGTCGCCACGGCCACCGCAGCCGGCGCGTTTGCCACCCAGATTGCCCGCAGCACGGTACGGCAAGCCGCCCGTCTGCAGCGCTCGACCGACCAGCTCAGCCGCTACTTCTCGCCCGACATCGCCGCCGGCATCCGCGACGGCAGCGCCGCCTTCCTCCAGGCCGGCGGCCGCGAGCAGGATGTCGTGGTGCTGTTCAGCGATCTTGCGGGCTTCACCCGCACCTGTGCGGGACTGACGCCCACCCAGTCGCTGCAGCTGCTGTCGGAGTACCAGGAGCGCATGGTGGCCGCGATCTTCGAAGCCGGCGGCACCCTCGACAAGTTCATCGGCGACGGAATCATGGCCACCTTCGGAACGCCGGTGGCGATCCCCGACGCCGCCGATCGCGCGGTCCGGGCCGCCCGCGGCATGATGGCCGCCCTGGCCAGCCTCAATGCGGTGCGGGCGGCGCGGGGCGAGCCGCCGCTCGCCCATCGCATCGGCATCCATGCCGGACCGGCGGTGGTGGGCAACATCGGCACCAGCCAGCGCCTGGAATTCTCCGTCATCGGCGACACGGTGAACGTCGCGAACCGCATCGAGGCCGCCGGTAAAAAGCTCGGCCGGCCGGTGCTGATCTCGGCCGCCGTACGGACACGCCTGAAGACGCCGACGCCGGCCGAGGCCATGGGAGC
>CAWUOG010000406.1:0-3135 GCA_963923875.1 uncultured Alphaproteobacteria bacterium | reverse complement strand
GGCTTGCCGTGGTCGCGCGCGACGCGCACGAAGTGGCCGGTTTCGACCTCGGTCCAGAACACCGGCTGCGTGCCGTCGTCCTTGAACGGCGCCGGCCATTCCTTCGGATCGGACGCCTTGCCCTCCATCAGCGCGCGCAGGTCGAGGCGGTGCTTGGGATCGGGCATCGGCACGGCGGAGACCAGCGCCTTGGTGTAGGGATGAATCGGGTTGCGGAACAGCGTGCCCGACGGCGCCAGCTCGACGAGGCGGCCGGCGCACATCACGGCGATGCGGTCGGCGATGTAGTCGACGACCGCGAGGTTGTGGCTGATGAACAGGTAGGTGAGGCCGAGCTGCTTCTGCAGGTCCTTGAGCAGGTTGAGGATCTGCGCCTGGATCGAGACGTCGAGCGCGGAGACCGGCTCGTCGCAGATCACCATGTCGGGACGCAGCGCCAGCGAGCGCGCGATGCCGATGCGCTGGCGCTGGCCGCCCGAGAAGGAGTGCGGGTAGCGGCTGAGATGGCGGCGGTCGAGGCCGACCAGCTCGAGCAGCTCGGCGACCATCTCGCGGCGATAGGCGTCGTCGCCGATGCCGTGGATGACCAGCGGCTCGACCAGGATGTCGTAGACCGTCATGCGCGGATTGAGCGAGCCGAACGGGTCCTGGAAGATGAACTGCAGCTTCTTGCGGAAGCCCGCGAGTTCCTTGCCCTCGATGGTCATGACGTCGACCTTGCGGCCCCAGTCGTCGAACACCACGCGGCCGGCGCCCTCGTTGGGATCGGCCTGGATGCCGCGCATCAGCATCTTGCTGAGCGTGGTCTTGCCGCAGCCGGATTCGCCCACGAGGCCCAGGCATTCGCCGCGCATGACGTCGAAGCTGACGTCGTTGACGGCGCGGATGGTGCGGGTCGTGCCGCCGCCCAGCATCGATTCGAGGAAGGTGTCGGCCTTGCGGATCTTGAAGGTCTTGCTGAGGTGGCGGACCTTGAGCACCGGCGCGTAGGGATTGAAGGTCGGCAGCTTGTGGACCTCGGGCTTCTCCTTGAGGAGATGGCCCGTGGCGGCGGCGATCTCGCGGATCGGCTGCAGGCGCTCGCCCGGCGCCATGTCGAAGCGCGGCACGGCGTGCAGCAGCGCCTTGAGATAGGGATGGGTCGGCTTCTCGAAGATGTCGTGCAGGCCGCCGGCCTCGACGACCTTGCCGCGGTACATGACGACGACGTCGTCGGCGACGTTGGCGACCACGCCGAGATCGTGCGTGATCATCAGCAGCGCCATGCCCAGTTCCTTCTGCAGGTCCTTCATCAGGCGAAGGATCTGGGCCTGGATGGTGACGTCGAGCGCGGTGGTCGGCTCGTCCGCGATCAGCAGCGCCGGCCGGCAGACCAGCGCCATGGCGATCATCGCGCGCTGGCGCAGGCCGCCCGACAGTTCGAACGGATAGGTGCGCAGCGCGCGTTTGGGGTCGGGGAAGCCGACCATGCGCAGCATGCTTTCGGTCAGCTGGTCGATCTCGGCGCGGCCCATGCGGCGGCGCGAATGCTCGGCCGCCTCCTGCATCTGCTCGCCCAGCGAATGGACGTTGCTGAGGCCGGTGCCGGTGCCGCCATGCAACTCGACCGCCTCGCCGATCTGGTCGCCCACGGTGTGGAGCGCCGACAGCGAGGTCATCGGCTCCTGGAAGATGATCGAGATCTGGCCGCCGCGGATGGCGCGCATCTCGGGCCCGGTGCGGTCGAGCTTGGCGATGTCGATCGGGTTGCCGGACTCGCGCGGGTCCTCGAACAGGATCGAGCCGGACGGGATGCGCGCGGTACGCGGCAGCAGGCCCATGATCGCCTGGCTGCAGACCGACTTGCCGGAGCCGGACTCGCCCACCAGCGCGAGCGTGCCGCCGGGCGGGATCGAGAACGAGACGTTGTCGACGGCCCGCAGGATGCCTTCGTGCACTCCGAACTCGACGGTGAGATTCTCGACGCGCAGCAGATCCTTCATACGCCTTCTTCCCAAGAACCTGTCTGCTCCGACACAGAAATCCCCATCGACTTCAGGTTGGCCCTGGTGGCCAGGGTCAGCTCAACCCCGTTCGCCAGGGCCGCCGCGGCCGCCCGCTCGACGATATCGTAGAACCCATCGAGCGCCGAATCGACCTTTACGGTGCCGGCCCCGGCCGAGCCGACCGAAAGTTGCATCCACCCCCCGGTCCGGTCGCGCTTGGTCGAGAAGTAGCTGAGCTTCAGCCGGTCGAGACGGTTCCATTCGACCACTTTCCCGCCCGGTCCGTCGGCGCACAGCGTGTCGGGACCGAGCACGAAACGGGTGCGCTGACGCAGGGCGGTCCGCACAAGGAACAGCGCGAACAGCACCAGGCCCGCGCCGAGTACCACCGCCAGCCAGCGATTGACGTCGAGCGCCAGCAGCGGCAGGCCGCACAGCACCAGGCCGGCCGCAGCACGCATATAGTCGGCCCACAACGTCCGGGGCGGATAACGAAGATCGGCGGAACTCAAACACGCGCCTCCCGTGACGCGAACAATTCTTGCGCGGCGGACATTCTGAGGCCCGGCTTGACTGAAATTTTCGCCAAGAGTGACCTTAGGAAATCCCACGTTCCCTCGTCCATCACAAGATGATGACTGAGCACGCCGACCGCCGTGGCATCTCTTGTACGTGCCGCGGCAAGGGCATCGATCAGGAGCGCCAGCGCGATATTTTCACCGACGAAGCCGCCCCCGCCCTTCCAGTCGATCAGGTCGACATGGGTGTTGATCTGGCGCAGCCCGCGCACCGGCTCGGGCCGCTGCCGGGGTCCATAGGTCGACAGGCCCGCGAAGCCGATCTCGGGCAGCGCCGGCACCAGGCCGGGCGCGATGCGATTCCAGGGCGGCACCAGCACCGGCAGGCGGCGGCCCGCAAAAGCGGGTGCCGCGAAGAGACGCTCCAGCGCCATCGTCCCGGTGGCGAGTTCGCCCAGCACGACCATGGGCGGCCGTTCCGGCCCGAGCTCGCATTTCTTGCCGCCGTCGAACGCATGGTTCACGTGGCCGTAGCCATGCTGAAGGATCGAGACGCCCGGCGCCGCGGCGAGTCGCCCGGCGAGCCCGGCCGTGGCGCGCGCCGGCACGACCGCCAGGGCCAGCGGCACACC
>CAWUOG010000405.1:0-3140 GCA_963923875.1 uncultured Alphaproteobacteria bacterium | reverse complement strand
GCGCCCGCCATGGTCGTGGTCGCGGACACCGATCTCTGGATCGAGGCGAACTTCAAGGAGACCGAGCTCACCCGCGTGCGGCCGGGCCAGAAGGTGATCATTCACGTCGACACCTATCCCGACATGGAGTGCACCGGCGTCGTGAAGTCGATTGCACAGGCGACCGGCGCGGAGTTCGCCGTGCTGCCGCCGCAGAACGCCTCGGGCAACTGGGTGAAGGTCGTGCAGCGCATTCCGGTGCGGACCAGCGTGGTGTGCAAGGAAGGCGACCCGCCGCTGCGCGTCGGCATGAGCACCAGCGTCGAGATCGACACCGGGCACAGCCGCGGACTGTCCGACCTGCTGAAGCTGGTCGGCCTCGGCAAATAGCCGCGCCGCGCGCGCCTTTTTCCGTGAGTACTGCCGCCCCGTCCTACGCCCAGCCGTTGCCGGCTTCGCAGCTCGACCCTCGGGCGCGCCGCCGCCGCTCGATGATCACCTGGGTGGTGATGATGGCCACCATCATGCACGCGCTCGATGGCACGATCGCCAACGTGGCGCTGCCGTCCATCCAGGGAGCCTTGTCCGCAACGCAAGAACAGGTCTCCTGGGTGGTGACCTCCTACATCGTGGCCTCGGCGATCATGACGCCGCTTGCCGGCTTCTGCGCCGTTCGCTTCGGCCTGCGCCGCATTCTGGTCAGCGCGGTGATCGGCTTCACCATTGTCTCGATGCTGTGCGGCGCGGCCCAGACTCTCGAGCAGCTGGTGCTGTTCCGTGCGCTGCAGGGCGCGTTCGGCGCCTCGCTGGTGCCCCTCTCCCAGGCGCTGATGATGGAGACCTATCCCCGCGAAGAGCAGGGCAAGGCGATGGCGCTGTGGGGCGTCGGCACCATGGTCGGACCGATCACCGGCCCGACGCTCGGCGGCTGGCTGACCGACGAGTACACCTGGCGCTGGGTGTTCTACATCAACCTGCCGGTCGGAATCCTGTGCGCCACCGGCCTGATGCTGCTGATCAAGAACCAGGTGAGCGAGGCGCGCCGTTCATTCGACATGACGGGCTTCGTGCTGCTCGCCATTGCCATCGGCACTTTCCAGCTGATGCTCGATCGCGGGCAGCAGCTCGACTGGTTCGATTCGCCTGAGATCGTCGTCGAGGCGCTGGTTGCGGGCGTGTCGGCCACGATGTTCGTGCTGCACATGCTGACGGACGACCACCCATTCCTGTCGCGCGACCTTTTCAAGAACCGCAACCTGATGATCGGACTGATCTTCACCGCGCTCGCCGGCCTGATCCTGATCGTCACGTCGACCTTGATGCCGCCGTTCCTGCAGCAGCTCAAGGGCTATCCGGTGTTCACTGTCGGCATCGTGATGGCGCCGCGCGGCGCCGGCATGATGGTCGCGATGATGATCGTGTCGCGCCTGATCAGCCGCATGGACGCGCGTTGGATCATCGCCGGCGGCCTGCTGCTCTGCTCCTACTCGCTGTGGGAGATGACGCAATTCAATCTCGACGTGAACGAGGCGCGTATCGTCTGGAACGGCGTCTATCTCGGCTTCGGGCTGGGGTTGGTGTTCCCGCCGCTGACTACGCTCGCCTTTGCCACCATTCCGCCGCGCCTGCGCACTGAAGGGGCGGCGATCAACGCCCTGCTGCGCAACCTCGGCGCCTCGGTCGGCATCGCCCTGCTGGTCTCGCTGCTGGAGCGCAGCAGCCACACCAATCGTGCCGAGCTGGTCGAGAAGCTCACACCCTTCAACCCGGCCTGGCCGTTCGGCGCCGGCACGCCGATCGGCGCCCAGGAGCAGCTGCTGGCCATGTGGGAGGGCGAGGTGACACGGCAATCCTCGATGATCGCCTACCTCAACGACTTCCGCGCCATGATGCTGTGCACGTTGGTCGTCATTCCGCTGCTCGTGCTGATGCAGCGCCAGGCAATGCTGCCGCGGCCAACGCGGCGTTAGCTGTCGATCACCGAGTCGGCCTGCGCCAGGACCTTGGGCGGCAGCAAGAGCCCGAGTGCCTGGGCTGCCTTGAGGTTGAACACCGTCTCGAACTGTGTCGGCTGTTCGATCGGCAAGTCGGCCGGCGCCGCGCCCTTCAAAACCCTGTCGACGAAGTAGGCGAGGCGGCGGTAGCAGGCCTCGAGCGCCGGTCCGAAAGTGCAGACCGCGCCGGATTCGGCAAACACACGCCATGCCGAGATCACCGGAATGCGCAGCTCGGTGGCGGCGCCGATCATCGTGGCGCGGTTGGCGAGGGCGAAGCCGTCGCCCAGGATCGACATTGCCTGTGGCGGATCGTTGCGCAGCGTCGCGAGCGCGCCCGACAGCTCCTGCCGCGTCGCAGTGGGGTAGTAGTCCAGTCGCAGGCCCAGCCGCTCGGCGACCTTCGCGGCATAAGCGTGCTCGAGATGCGCGCCGGGATGTTCGGGCGTACCGATCAGCGCCACGCGCTTGAGATCGGGGATCATGTCCTTCAGCAGCTCCAGACGCTTGCCATTCAACTCCGCCGCCATGAAGGTGACGCCGGTCATGTTGCCTTTCGGGCGCGCCAGCGATTCGGCGAACCCGGCGGAGACCGGATCGCTGCTGACCGCATAGACGATCGGCACCGGCAGCTTGAGGCGGGCCAGGATCGGGACTGCCGCGCCCTGCGCCACGATGAGACTGACCTGCGCCGCGACGAGTTCGGCCGCGAGGTCGGGTACGCGCGTGGGCTGGTCGTCGCCGTAGCGAAAGTCGATCTCGATGTTGCGGCCCTCGACCAGTCCGACGGAGGGCAGACCGGCGCGGAATGCCGCGATATAGGGCACGAGGCTCGCCGGGGTCTGGGCGGTCAGCCAGCCGATGCGGGCGGGCCGGGCCTGGGCGAGACTTGCGGAAGCAGCGACCGAAGAGCCGAGCGCCGCGACGAACGATCTGCGCGAGAACATGCGTCA
Source organism: uncultured Alphaproteobacteria bacterium (assembly GCA_963923875.1). Taxonomy (GTDB): domain Bacteria; phylum Pseudomonadota; class Alphaproteobacteria; order Reyranellales; family Reyranellaceae; genus Reyranella. The sequence goes on along the minus strand of CAWUOG010000405.1, from coordinate 214 downwards.
GCCTGACTCGTGTATCTGCGGCGCGCAATTCACATCATCGGGACGGTGGTGGGCGCCCGCCGAGATTTGGACACCCAGGAGTTGACCTTGCAGTTGCCGGCACATCTCTTTCGTTGGCGGCAGTCGTGATATATGCGCTGGCCATGGGCAGAGCTTCCAAAGGCTGCGCGACGAAATCGGCGGCGCCGGTAATCGTGCTGGTGCGCCCGCAGCT
>CAWUOG010000404.1:0-3145 GCA_963923875.1 uncultured Alphaproteobacteria bacterium | reverse complement strand
GATGTCGAGGGATTCTACCGGGACATCAATGGACAAAAGCATAGTCTCCAGCCTTACAAGCCTTATTCGCTTCTTTCACTCGTAAGCCCAACGCCGCTCGTACAGAGTGTTCCGGCGCACCTTCCAGCAGTGTTCTTGACGTCATTTTCTGGACGTTTCTACATCAGTCTTCACCATGGTCTTAAGGACATGGTCCCTGGCTACATCCCTGCTGCGAACTCCGGCCCATCCGGCGGCAATCAAGGCGATCCAAATTTCGCGTGCTGTTACCAGTACATCGAACCGACGGTGACAGGTAACCAGATCAACATCGACATGAGCTACATCGACTTCACGGCGATCTCGCTTTGCATGACAGCGAAGAATGCGCCGCATGCCCAAAACGGCAGGCAGACCAGCGAGAGCAGCTTGAAGTTGGCGACGGCCACCGCCACCGCCTCCGTGGCCAATGCCGCCGTCTTGCCCGCATCGACTGACCTACTGCCCTCCGCCAACTTTGCCCGCGTTATCAGCCCGGGACTGGGGGCGCCGTCGATGTATCACGACTTCACTGCCTATCTGACCGGAACGCTTGCCAGCCAAAGTGTTCGACTGGCTGGAACCTTTCAGGGTGTGGGCCAACCGCCATGGTCGAACCCAGCCTTGCAGGCCCAGAGTTATGATTTCAATGCTACATTCGATAGGCAAGGCAACGTCACGTTGAGCCCCAACCTGGGTTCCGGCAATGGGCAGGCTCCCGGAGTTCCGGTCGCCAAGCGGGGGCAAGGCGTCGGTGCAACGACGAAGATGCATGTTGCCTTCGCCGCGCTCAACGTCGTGACCGGCATCTATGGCTGTAATCCCGCGTACTCCCTTAGCACCGGGCCGTCGTTTCCTGGCATCACCAACGACGTCTGGGGCGAAGTGCTTGGGGACTTAGTTGCGGGGTTGAACTTCGGCTTTGTGGGCAGCACCATGTCATTTGGTTCCACAACGGTCGGCCAATTGGCCAGCACGCAATGGTGGGGAAACGGCTACATGCCGGACGGAACCTACGTCCATCCTTCGACGACTCCCGCCGGGAACAAGGTCTACTTCGGCGGAGTGCAGGCAACTGCTTCCAACTACAATTCCTACGCTGCAAGCCTCGCCCCTCTCACCACAGGCTATGGCTTTCCGCTGGGGGATAGATTGGGCCGTAATTTATTGGCCATAAATACTGGGATTGATCCCTCGGGATACGTCTTAATCGAGATTGATCGGCCGTCGGGATCGTCGTCGTTTTAGTGCTTCGCCTGACGGCGCTCCCCGCCGGCGCAGTTCGAGTTAGACTGCGCTCAAGAAGAGAAGCCATGCTGCGCGCCGCCGGACTCCGTCTACTTCCCGCGCTTCCGGGGGCGGCCCTTCTTCTGGGTCAGTTCCACGCTGGTGCAGCGCGGCGTCTCGCGCGGCACCTCATAGTATTCGATCTCCACTTGCCGCTGGGCGTAGTAGGCGGCGGCGAGCAGGGCGGCCATGCCGGAGAAGACCTGGGGTTCGAAGGCGGGATAGGCTGTCACGATGTAGGTCGATGAAACGCCGACATCCGGTGTCAGCGAGAATTGGATCATCGCCGAATTCTGGCCACTCCCTTTCACGCCGAGCCACGTGACCAGTCCCGTCTGTTTTCCCATGGCGATAATCTCCCGATCGATCGGCGGCCGGTTGAGTCGTGACCGCAATGCTCACGTCAGTTTCCTGCCGCGTCGGCGCCCGCGCAAGATCGCGTGGCTTGCAGCGCAACCTCAAGCAGATCAGGCCATCCCGCCGAGCCGGTGCCGCCAGGCGTCTCGGAGCGTCCTGAAGCCGAGGAACTCCGCGCCTTTCTCCTGGATCCAGCCAATCGGCGTACCGCTGCGGAACAGCGCGTATTCGGCCGTGCGCAGCGCGGCATGGTCCGGCGCGATCGTCTCGATGTCGCCGGGCGCGTTGCAATGCAGGAGCATGCAGGTCAGCCCCTCGGGAATCGCGTCGAACATCGCGCGATAGGCGGCCGCTGTGTCAGCGGCCGGTGCCTTGGGCGTCTTCAGCACATGGTCGACGATCGGCAGGCCCTGGCGCTCGAGCGCCTCGATCGCCGCCTGCCACTCCGCCGCCGAGCGGGCGACATAGGGCACCTGGCGCATCAGGAACAGCGGCAGGCCGTACTCGAGCGCCAGCCGCGCATAGCAGGGCATGAGCTCGGGCAGCATGGCGCAGCCCATGTGGGCGTCGAGATGGGTGACGTCGATGCCCGCGGCGAGGCCGCGCTCGACCTGCGCGCGCAGCTCGGCCTCCGCCGCCTCGACCACCAGGTTCTGCTGCAGCGCGCGCACCGTGCGCGGGAAGAAGCCATCGTCGTCGAGAAGGCCCGAGGCGCGGCTGCGGGTCGAGATCGGCGCCCAGCGCCACGACGTCCATTCGGAGGTGAGGGTGAGGTGCACGCCGATATCGAGCGACGGGGTGCGGGCCGCCGCGTCGGCGATCGCGCCGAAGCAGGGCGCCGGCACCATCACCGAGCCGCAGGTGATGGCGCCGCGCGCCGAGAGGTCGAGAAACGCCCGGTTGGCGCCGTCGCACAGGCCGAGGTCGTCGAGATGGAGAATCAGTCTGCGGGTCATGGGGCCGTGCGCCTTCAATCCCGCGAAACGGCGCGAAGGTCGATGGCCAAATCGTTGAAGTGAAACGCAATCTTGTACATTGCGGAAAATTGCGAAAAAAGCTTGAACAAAACAGGAACATAATCTATTTATCTGGGATGCCAATCCCCTCGCTGTTCGACCTCCATCGCGATCCCTATGCCTCCGCCAACGAAGTCGCCCTCTACGGCGCGCAGCTGCACGACGTGCGCTTCCTGCGCCAGCGCGGCTTCGGCGTGCACCGGGAAGGGCCGCTGTTCCGGGTCGGCAACCGCCTGATGAGCCGGTCCCGCCTGGTCGAGGTGGCCCGGCGCGAACGTTCACTCCTGGGGAGACTGTGACATGGCCCGCATTCGAACCATTCACCCCGACATCGCCCAGTCGCGCAGCATGCGGCGGGTGAATCGCGATGCCCGGCTGCTGTTCACGTTGCTGCTGACGGTCGCCGACGACGAGGGCCGGGCGCGCGCTCGCATCGGTCTGCTCGCGGCGCAGCTCTTCCCCGACGA
>CAWUOG010000403.1:0-3171 GCA_963923875.1 uncultured Alphaproteobacteria bacterium | reverse complement strand
GTCACCAAGTCGAAGTTCGACAACCTCTACGGCTGCCGCGAGTCGCTGGTCGACGGCATTCGCCGCGGCACCGACGTCATGATGTCGGGCAAGGTCGCGATGGTCGCGGGCTTCGGTGACGTCGGCAAGGGCTCGGCCGCTTCGCTGCGCCAGGCCGGCTGCCGCGTCATGGTGTCGGAGATCGATCCGATCTGCGCGCTGCAGGCGGCGATGGAAGGCTACGAGGTCGTCACCATGGAAGAGGCCGCGCCCAAGGCCGACATCTTCGTGACCGCCACCGGCAACGTCGACGTTCTGACGCTCGACCACATGAAGGCGATGAAGCACCGCGCCATCGTGTGCAACATCGGCCACTTCGACTCCGAGATCCAGATCGCTAACCTGCGTAACTTCAAGTGGCACAACGTCAAGCCGCAGGTCGACGAGGTCGAATTCCCCGACGGCAAGCGCATCATCGTGCTGTCGGAAGGCCGCCTGGTGAACCTGGGCAACGCCACCGGTCATCCGAGCTTCGTTATGTCGGCCTCGTTCTCGAACCAGACGCTGGCCCAGATCGAGCTCTGGACCAACCCGGGCAAGTACGAAAAGAAGGTCTACACGCTGCCGAAGTTCCTCGACGAGAAGGTCGCGGCGTTCCACCTCGAGAAGGTCGGCGCCAAGCTGACCAAGCTACGCCCGGACCAGGCCAAGTACATCGGTGTCCCCGAGGCGGGGCCCTTCAAGGGCGACCTCTACCGCTACTAGCGGACAACCCCGGATAACCGCCCACAGGGGCGCACATGCTAGAAAGCCGGCATCGCAAGATGCCGGCTTTTTCCATGTCCCTGGCCGATGAAGCGGCGACCGAACAGCTCGGGGCGGCCCTTGCTGCGCGACTGAAGCCCGGCGACGTCGTGGCGCTCAAGGGCGACCTCGGCGCCGGCAAGACGACGCTTGCCCGCGCCATCATCCGCGCCGCCGCCGGCGATCCTGACCTGATCGTGCCCAGCCCGACCTTCACCCTGGTAGAGACGTACGCCACGCAGCGCGGCACCTATTGGCATTTCGACCTCTATCGGCTCGAAACGCCCGAGCAGGTCTTCGAGCTGGGCTGGGAGGAAGCGCTGACTGAGGGCATCGTGCTGCTCGAATGGCCGGAGCGGCTGGGCACGCTGCTGCCCGAACATCTCGAAATCGCGCTGGAAATGGATGGCAATGGCCGACGCGCCCTCCTCGACGTCTGACCGCCAGCACCGGCGCGCCGAATTCGTGCGCGGCGCCGGCTGGGGCGATGCGACCGAGCGGCTGCTCGCGGGCGACGCGTCGTTCCGCAAGTATTTTCGCCTGCATCGCGGCGGCACGACCGTCGTGGTGATGGACTCGCCCGCCGCGCACGAGCCCGTGGAGCCCTTCGTGCGAATCGGCCGGCACCTGCGCGCCCTCGGCCTCAGCGCACCGGAAATCCTGGCCGCGGATCTCGCGCAGGGCTTCCTGCTGCTGGAAGACCTGGGCGACGACACGTTCGCCCGCGTGCTCGCCAAGGGCGGCGACGAGGTCGAACTCTACGAGCGCGCGACCGACGTGCTGGTCGCCCTGCATTGCGCGCCCGACCACGGCCTGCTGCCGGGTCTTGGCGCCTATCTGGGAGAAGGTCTGATCGAGGCGGCGATGCTGTTGCCCGAGTGGTACCTGCCCGAAGCGAGCGGCCGGCCGACGCCGGAACCGGAAGCCGATGCCTATCGTGCGGCGTGGCGGCAGTGCCTCGCCCGCCTGCCGGCCGGCGGCGATACCCTGCTGCTGCGCGACTACCACAAGGACAATCTGCTGTGGCTGCCGGCGCGGCCCGGCGTGAAGGCCTGCGGCCTGCTCGACTTCCAGGACGCCCAGCGCGGCCACGCTTCGTACGACCTCGTCTCGCTGATCGAAGATGCACGCCGAGACGTCTCGCCAATCGCTTATGAGCGCAGTCTGGCACGCTACATCGCCGAGACCGGCCTGGACGCCGCCGACTTCCGCACCGGCTTCGCGCTGATGGCGGCACAACGCCATGCCCGCGTGATCGGCCTGTTCGTTCGCCTGTGGCGGCGCGACGACAAACCCGACTATCTGGTCCATCTGCCGCGGGTGTGGCGTCTGTTCGAGGGCGCCCTCAAGCACGAGGCGCTAGCGCCGCTGCGCATCTGGGTCGATCGCCTGCTGCCGCCGGCGCTGCGGCGGGTCGGGCCGTCATGATCCGCAGCGCCATGATCCTGGCGGCAGGACGCGGCGAGCGCATGCGGCCGCTGACCGACACCATGCCGAAGCCGCTGATCCCGGTCGCTGGCCGCTCGATGCTCGACCGGTCGATGGATCGCCTGCAGGCACATGGCGTGCGCAACGTGGTGGTCAACGTGCACCATCTGGGCGAGCAGATTGCCCGGCACGTCGGATCGGGCCGCGCCCATATCGTGCGCGAGGACCATCTGCTGGAAACCGGCGGCAGCGTGAAGAATGCCCTGTCCCTGCTCGGCGAGGAGCCGTTCTTCGTACTGAACGGCGATGGGCTTTGGGCCGACGGACCGCTGCCGATGCTCAAACGCCTGGAAGCGCTGTGGGATCCCGCCCGCATGGACGCCTTGCTGCTGCTGCATCCGATCGACAAGGCGATTGGCCGCGAGGCCAAGGACAAGGGCGACTATTTCCTGGAGGAGAGTGGCAAGGCGCGCCATCGCGGCGACGAGCCGGCTGCGCCCTATCTCTTCGCCAGCGTCTCGATCTGCGATTCGCGACTGTTCCGCAATTCGCCCGACGGCCCCTTCTCGCTGCTCAGGCTGTGGAACCGCGCCCAGGCGGCCGGTCATCTCTACGGCCTGGTGCATGACGGCCAGTGGTTTCATGTCGGCACGCCGCAGGCGCTGGCCGAAGCCGAGCGGGTGCTGGCGTGAGCGGCGTCTTCAACGTCGGCATCGACCGGCGCTTTGCCGACGAACTGGCGCGCGGCGTACTGGAGCGGCATGGCGCCGATCCGCTGGCGCTGGCCGACGTGCTGATCCTCGTGCCGACGCGCCGGTCGGTACGCTCGCTGCGCGAGGCTTTCCTGCGCGCCACCGACGGCCGGCCCACGTTGCTGCCGCGCATGGCGCCGCTGGGAGATGTCGACGATTCCGAAGCCGGCGATTTCGGCGACGATGGCAGCGCCCTTGCATTGCCGCC
>CAWUOG010000402.1:0-3180 GCA_963923875.1 uncultured Alphaproteobacteria bacterium | reverse complement strand
CAGCAATCGCCTGATGGTCTGGCGCGTGCGCCTGCAACTGATCACCGTCCTGCTGATGCCTCTTTGGTATCTCGCCAGCCGCGCCTGACGCGGGGTGGCGGCCGCAGCACGCCTGCTGGTCTCCGATGCCGGCGCCTACATCAATGGCCAGATGATCGGCGTGAACGGCGGCGGCGCGACTTAGCGCCCGAGCGGCTGGGCGATCGGCAGTTCGAGCACGCTTGCCTGCTCGCCGCCGCTCCTGATCTCGAGAGTTGGCGGGCGGCCGTGCGGCGTCTGCACGAAGTGATCGGCGTCGGCGCCGGCGATCGAGAGCCGTAGCCGGCTGCCCCGGGCGAACTTCCACGCGACCGGCAGCAGGGCGAAACGGAGCAATTGGGGCTCGCCCGGCGGCATAGGCTTCGCGGCGGCCCGTGAGAAGCTGCGCCACGGCCAGGTAGTGCGGTAGGTGCGTGGCGCCGGAGCTTCGGCGCGGTGGATCGCGCGCAGCACGCCTTCGGTGACGTACCGAACCTGCTCTCCCTGCGGGCCGTCGGCCTCGATCTCCGAGAGATAGGCGAACACCGCAGCATCGGGCTCGCTCGAGGCCAGCCAGAGCGAGACCACGGCGTGGCCGGCCATTTCCATCGCCTGCTCGAGCGGCGCCGTCGTGAAGGAGAACAGCTTGGCGTCGCGTTCCTTCCAGTCGGCGTAGTAGTTGGTGGCGTCGATGCCGGCGATCCGCTCGTAGCGCGTCTGGGTGCCGCTGCCGGCGGTGAAGTCCGCGACACAGGAATCCGATGAAGGCTCGTTCGGCCGTGCGGCGACCAGCTGACGGCCTGGCGCGGTGAAGAATTGCCGTGTCTGCACCGGCGGCGGCCAGTCTTCGGCGGCACGCCACTCCTCGGCGTGGACCGCGAAGTAATGCACGGGCTGCTCCGCCGCGAGGCCGGTTTCGCGCCCGGCGAGATTCTGGTCGAAGAAGCGCAGGATCTCGCCCAGCACCGGAAACTCGGGTTCCTGCCGCGCCCGCCAAGGAGAGGCATTGACCCGCGCACCGTGATCCCACGGCCCCAGCAGCACGCGGCGCTCGGCATTGGGCAGAGTCATGAAGCGCGACAGGGTGCCGTTGGCGTACCCCGCGCCATCCATCCAGCCCGACACGGCATAGACCGCGACATCCTGCGGAATCTCGTCGAGATAGTTGTAGGGGCTGAACGAGGCGCTGGTGAACGACGGATCGTAGGGCAGCGAATCGTCGCGGCATTTGAACTCGGTGATGAAGTCGGGCATCCGGAAATTCGCGAGATGGCCCTTCACCGCCTCGCGGGCGAGCGAGCCGTCGCGATCCTCGTCGACCGGTTGCGGGCCGAGCAGCGCGGGGTTGGCGAAATAGGAGAACTGCTGGCGCAGCTCGCGCTTGTCGTGATCGAGCGCCAGCATCAGCTCGTCGTAGACCAGCGCCAGCCGCTTGATCAGCATCCCGCCCGGATAATAGTTGTCGGTCCAGGTGTCCCAGACCGCGAACAGGGGCGCGATCGCCTTCACCGCCTTGTGGCCGGTGCTGGCGAGGAAGTCGCAGGCCGCGCCGAGATAGGAGATGCCGGTCGCGCCGATCCGCCCGTCGCTCCATTGCTGCGACACGATCCAGTCGGCGATCGTCCTGTAGTCGGCCCGCTCGCGTGGGCTGCGGAAAGAGTCGCGCGTACCGAACGACGCGCCGGTGCCGCGCGCATCGACCACGACAAGGGCGTAACCGCGCGGCACGAACATGTCGCGGTATCGCCAGGTGTTCGGCGACGGCTCGACGCCCTCGGTGCCCGGCGCCAGTTCGAAGCGTCGTATATAAGGTGTGAGGATCAGCACCGTCGGCCAGCGCCGGCTCCGGTCGCCATCCGGGAGCAGGACGTCGACCGCCAAACGGCAGCCATCTTCCATGGTTACGTATTGCGAAATCGGGGCGCCGACGGCGTGTTCGACCGGCCGGCCGGCCAGGTAGCGGCTGGGTGGCACCTTCCAGGCGTCCCCCAAGTCATCGCGGTCAGCCATGGACAGGCCCCTCCGGTTGCAGTTTCGCTGGGCGTCCCTATAAATGCACTACGAATGAAAAACGAACAGGAGGAACGTCCAAATGGCTAAATTGAGCATACCGCGTCGGCGCGCTCTGGTCCTCGCCGGCAGCGCTTTATCGGCACCGATGCTGGCGTCCGGGCTCGCCCGCGCGGTCGACGACTGGCCGAACAAGCCGGTCCGCTACATCAACGTCTTCCCGCCCGGCGGCCCGACCGACACGCTGTCGCGCATCGTCTGCGCCGAACTTTCCGAGATGACCAACCAGCAGTTCATCGTCGAGAACAAGGCGGGCTCCGGCGGCAATGTCGGCACCGACGCGATCGCCAAATCGGCGCCCGACGGCTACACGATCGGCCTCTATACCGTGGCCTCGCAGGCCATCGCGCCGACGCTGTACGGCAAGCTGCCGTTCGACGTGAACAAGGACTTCACCGCCGTCGCCATGCTGTGGTCGGTGCCCAACATGCTGATGGTGCGGCTCGAGCTGCCGGTGAAGACGATTCCCGACCTGATCGATCTGGCCCGCAAGAACCCCGGAAAATACACGTTTGCCTCGTCGGGCTCGGGCACCACGCCGCACCTGACCGGCGAGATGTTCAAGCAGATGGCCAAGGTCGACCTGCTGCACATCCCCTACAAGGGCAGCGCGCCCGCCTACCAGGACATCCTGGCGAACCAGACCGACATGATGTTCGACAACATCCCGGGTCCGCTCGGCCTGATGCGCGGCGGCAAGGTGCGCGCTGTCGCCGTAACCTCGGCCAAACGGCACCCCGCCGTGCCCGACGTCCCGACTGTCGCCGAGTACATCCCGGGCTTCGAGATCACCTCGTGGGGCGGCATCTGCGGCCCGGCCGGCCTGCCGGTACCGATGGTCGAGAAGCTCTCGCAGCTTTCCAGGAAGGCCCTGGAGAGCCAGCGCGTGCTCGCGGCCTTCGAGCAGCAGGGCGCCACGCCGATCTGGATGACTCCGGCCGATACCGCCGCCTTCCGTGCGGCCGATGAAAACAAGTTTGCGCCGGTCATCAAGGCCTCCGGCGCCAAGGTGGAGTGACCCCCGCAGGCTGCGAAATTCCGCAAACCCGATTCTCGATCCAAAGGGGCCGCAATTTGCGGCCCCTTTCATGT
>CAWUOG010000401.1:0-3206 GCA_963923875.1 uncultured Alphaproteobacteria bacterium | reverse complement strand
GCCATCGATCGCTGGGGCCCGCGGCCGGTGCTGATGCTCGGTACGCTCTCGATGGCGCTGGGCGTTGCCCTGATCGGACAGATCACGGTGCGCTGGCAGCTCTATCCCTGCTTCGTGCTGATCGGGCTGGGCTGGTCGACGCTCTCGACCACCGGCATCTCCGCGACCGTGGCGCCGTGGTTCGAGCGTCATCAGGGACGGTCGATGACGCTCGCCATCATGGGCGCCAGCGTCGGCGCCGTCGTGGGCGTGCCGGCCCTGCAGTTCGCGATCCGGCGGTTCGGCCTGGAGCAGGGGCTGCTGGTCGTTGGCACGGTCGCGGCCTGCCTGCTGCTGCCGTTGATCGCCCGCGTCCTGCGCTATCGGCGGCCGGAGGAAATCGGCCTGCAGCGCGACGGCCATGGCTCGATCGATCAGCCGCTGCAGCCGCCAACCCGGCCGCCGATCGCCACGACGGCCAATGCGCGGATCCTGCTGTGGAGCGCGGCGGCCGCCATCGCGCTCGGCCTGTCGATGCAGATCGGCTTCATCACGCACCACGTGACCTTGGCGCAGCCGCTGATCGGGACCGAGGGCGCGGGCTTCCTGGTCAGCGCCGCCGGCGGCTCGGCCTTCGTCGGCCGCCTGATCCTGGCGCGCATCGTCGATGGCGTGGCCGTACGCAAGCTCGCCTGTCTGGTGATGATCGCACAGAGCGCGGCGCTGCTGTCGCTCGCCGCGTGGCCGACCGTACCCGTGCTGATCGGGGCGTCGCTCGTCTATGGCTATGGCATCGGCCACATCACGACGCTGGGGCCGATCATCGTGCGGCGCGAGTTCGGCGCCGCGGCGTTCGGTGCGACCTACGGCGCTGCCGCAAGCGTGATCCAGCTCACGACGGCATTCGGGCCCGCGTTGTTCGGGGTGCTGCGCGACACTTTCGGTGATTACCGGCCGGGCCTCGCGATCGCGTCGGCGGTCACTCTGGCGGCCTGCCTGATCCTGTTCTCCGGCGGCCGGCTGGCGGCCGCCCGAACCTGAGCCGCCGGCCGGCGCACGGCCTGAGAACCCCGCTGCGGCCAGCATTTTCAGCCCCTCTGCGCGACGCGAAAGGCGAGTTGCGCCACCCGGTTCGTTCCGCCATCTACCTGCCATGGATACCTACGTGCGCCCCGAGGCCGAGACCCGGCCGGAGATCGAACATTTCGACGTGCTGATCGTCGGTGCTGGCCTGAGCGGCATCGGCGCCGCCTGGCACCTGCAGAAGAACTGCCCGGGCCGCAGCTACACCATTCTCGAGGGCCGCGAAGCGAGCGGCGGGACCTGGGACCTGTTCCGCTACCCTGGGGTCCGCTCCGACTCCGACATGTACACTCTGGGCTATCGATTTCGGCCCTGGAAGGACGCCAAGGCGATCGCCGACGGCCCGTCGATCCTGTCCTACATCCGCGAAGTCGCGAGCGACAACGGCATCGACGGCAGGATCCGCTACCAGCACAAGGTGGTGAGTGCCTCGTGGTCGACGCCGGAGGCCAGGTGGACGGTCGAGGCCGAGCGCGGCCCCGGGCGCACGGCGGTCCGCTTCACCTGCAACTTCCTCTGGATGTGCTCGGGCTACTATCGCACCGAGTCGGGTTATCTGCCGGACTTTCCGGGCATGGCGAATTTCAAGGGCACGCTCGTCCATCCGCAGAAGTGGCCGAAGGACCTCGACTACAGGGACAAGAAAGTGGTCGTGATCGGCAGCGGCGCCACGGCGGTCACGCTCGTGCCGGCGATGGCCGACAATGGCGCCGCGCACGTCACCATGCTGCAGCGGTCGCCGACCTACATGGCTGTTCGTCCCTCGCAGGATCCGTTTGCGACCAAGATGCGCGCCCGCCTGCCGCTCAAGCTCGCGTACATGGTGACGCGATGGAAGAACGTGCTCATGGGCATGTATTTCTACCAGATGTGCAAGCGGCGTCCCGACAAGGTGAAGTCGCTGCTGCTCGGCTATGTGCGTCAGTTCCTCGGCCCCGATCACGCCGATGCGGTCGAGAAGCACTTCACGCCGGCCTACAAGCCCTGGGACCAGCGCCTCTGCCTGGTGCCCGATGCCGATTTCTTCCGTGCCATCCGCAAGGGCAAGGTCTCGATCGTCACCGATCATATCGACACCTTCACCGAGCACGGCATCCGCCTGAAGTCGGGCGAGGAGTTGGAGGCCGACATCATCGTCACCGCGACCGGTCTCGTCCTGGTGCCGCTGGGCGGCGTCAAGCTCACGGTCGACGGCAAGGCGGTGCAGCCCAACCAGACCTTCATCTACAAGGGCATGATGTATTCCGACGTGCCGAACCTCGCGTCGGTGTTCGGCTACACCAACGCCTCGTGGACGCTGAAGGCCGACCTGGTGTGCGAGTACGTCTGCCGGCTGCTCAATCACATGAAGCGGCACGGCTACACCAAGTGCATGCCGCACAACAGCGACCCGACCCTGAAGGAAGAGCCCTGGGTCAGCTTCTCGTCGGGCTACATCCAGCGTGCGCTGCCGCACCAGCCCAAGCAGGGCTCACGGCGGCCGTGGAAGCTTTACCAGAACTATGCGCTCGATCTGCTGAGCCTGCGCCACGGCCGGCTGCGCGACGAGGCGATGACTTTCACCCGTTAGGTGAAGGTCACCGATACAGACCCGAACGGACCGAAATCCGCGACATGGGTTTCGCCGGCTCGTGGCGCCAGCATGCCGGTCAGCGTGCCGGTGCTGACCATCTGGCCGGCCTTCATGCCGACCCCGGTGCGGGACAGTTCGTTGGCCAGCCAGGTCAGCGGCACCATCGGGTGATCGAGGAAGGCCGCCGCCGTGCCCTTGCGGCGTGGCGTGCCGTTGATGACGAGCGAGACTTCCTGCCCCGCGATATCGCGCTTTCTCCAGTCGGCGATCGCCGGTCCGTAGATGATGGTGCCGCAGCCCGCGCCGTCGGCGAGGATGGCGGGCAGGGGCGGGAAGGCGTCGTCGTGAAGGAAGCGGCACTCGGCCAGTTCGAGGCCCGGATGCAGCGATTCGACCGCCGCGGTCACCTCTTCGACCGTGTAAGGCTTGTCGCGCGGCGGCAAGTCGGCGCCGAGCCTGGCCTGGTACTCGACCTCGGGGATCGGGCTCGAGAGCTTTGCGCGTTCGACGGTGTGCGGCGTCTCCTGCACGAAATAGGTGCGGCCATAGATCTGTCTCTTATACACATCTC
>CAWUOG010000400.1:0-3206 GCA_963923875.1 uncultured Alphaproteobacteria bacterium | reverse complement strand
TACATCTCTCCCGAGGGTGGGGCCGTAAAGGACGTGCTTGAAGGCTTCTACGACGCCGACGGAAAGGTGCCGTGCCAGATCGACGGCGGGCTGAAATGCTTCGGCCATCCGATCGGCGCCTCGGGCATCCGAATGATTTACGAGATGTATCTGCAGCTCGCGGGGCGCGCGGGCGCCCGCCAGCGTTCCGACGTCAAGCTGTGCCTGACGCACAATCTCGGCGGCTTCCCCTCCCGAAACGTCTGTTCGGTGGCGATCATCGGCGCCGAAGGCGCCTAGCATGAAGGCCATGATCTGCCGCCGGTGGGGCGGCCCCGAGGACTTGAAGCTCGAGGACATCGCGCGACCGGCACTTACGGCGCGCCAGGTACGCATCGCCGTACGGGCGGCAGGCGTGAGCTTCGCCACGACCCTGGTGATCGCGGGCAAGTACCAGCGTCGGCCACCCTTTCCATTCGCACCCGGTACCGAAGTGAGTGGCGTGGTGATCGAGGCCGATCCGGCCTGCAAACGGATCAGGATCGGCGACGAGGTTGTTGCGGTGCTCGACTGGGGCGGGCTAGCCGAGGAAGCCGTGGCGCACGAGGTCAATGTCTTCCCCAAACCGAAGAATGTCGGCTTCGTCGCGGCGATCCAGCTCGCGATCTCCTACCCGACCTCGGCGGGGGCGCTGACCTGGCCGCACGTGCTCGACGTACAAAGAGGCCAGACACTGCTGATCCATGCGGCAGCGGGCGGTGTGGGCATGGCCGCCGTCGAGATCGGCAAGGTGCTGGGTGCCACGGTGATCGCGACCGCGGGTGGAGCGCGCAAGATGGCGTTCGCAAAATCGCACGGCGCCGATCACGTGATCGACTACACGGCGGACGACTTCCGCGACGAGGTGCTGAAACTGACCAACGGCCGCGGTGTCGACCGGGTCTACGATCCGGTGGGCGGCGACGTCTTCACCCAATCGTTGCGCTGCATGGCCGTTGAGGGACGGATTTGCCCGATCGGCTTCGCCGGCGGCACGATTCCGCAGATTCCGGCCAATATCCTGCTGGTCAAATCGATCGCCGTGATGGGCTTCAACTACGGGTATTACGTCGGCTGGAGCCCGCACGATGCACGCCTCGAGCAAGCCGACCGTACCTTCGCACTGATGGAGCGCATCCGGGGCTGGTGCGAGGCCGGGCAGTGCCGGCCACATGTCGACCGCACCTTCCGCCTCGACCAGGCGGCCGAGGCGATGCGCGCCCTGCTCGAGCGTCAGGTCACGGGCCGAGTCGCGATCTCGATGGACTGACTACTTCCGGATCAGCTTCTTGGCGTCGAACTTGCAGTAGCCATCGAGCAGGATTTTCTGCTCCTTGTCATTGATCGCGCCGACAACCTCGATCGTATTGCCCTGGCCAAGTTCGGCCTTGGTCTTGATCGCGCCCTGGGCGTTACGCGTCGTCTCGAACTTGCGCTCCGGACGGCCTTCCTGCTGGAAGCGGCCGCTCACCTTGTCGCCGTCGACCGTGATGTCGATGGTCATCTTGTAGCCCGGGCATTTGGTGGAGCCCTGCGTATTGATGCCCGGCCCGCTCCAAGTGTAGTTGACCGGCTCTGCCCAGGCCGCCGTCGCGATCAGGAGCACACCCAGCAGGCCCGCGGCGATCGTCTTCGTCATCGTGCTCGTCTCCCTGTGTGCGCTAGCCCATGTGCCCGTAATCGGTTTTGCTCACCGGATCCGATTCAGCTTCCCTTCAAACTTGCAGTAACCGTCGAGAAAGATTCGGCTGTCTCCCGCCGAGATGACGCCGGAGACATCCATGATGTTGCCCTCGCCGATCTCCGCCTTTGCCTTGAACATGCCCTTGTCGTCGAGGGTTGTGGCAAAAGTTCGTTCGGGACGGCCCTGCTGCTTGAAGGATCCCTTGACGGCTTTGCCGTCGATCGTGACGTCAATGATGATCTGGTAGGTCGCGCACTTGGAGGTGCCGGGAACCCCGGTGCCCATGCCGGTCAGGCTGTAAACTGCCGTTTGCGCCCAGGCGGTGCCCGCTCCCACTGAGGCCAGTCCCAGCGCCACCCAGATTGCCGCATTTTTCATCTTTTCCGCCTCCGCCTCAGAAGAAGTCGCGGATTGCCTTCAGCACGGCGTCCGGCTTCTCCTGGCCAACGGCATGCCCCGCATGGGCGATCCTAACCAGTTTGGAGCCGGAAATCGCCCTCCTGAAGGCATCGCCGTACACGGGCCGAATCAGCACATCCTCGCGCCCCCAGACGATCAGCGTTTTCGCGGTGATGCGATACAGGCGCTGGGCCAACCCTCGGTCGGGGATCGGGAACAGGATCTTGCCTGCCATACCGAGCCGCCGGGCGTTCATGACCAGGAACTGCTTTAGGAATTCCATGTCGCCCATATCGCCCATGCCAGCGGTCAGGATCCTGCGGCCGAGTTCGGCGTCGTGGAACAGCAGCGGCGGCAACTCGAAGGGCAACTTGGCGAAGATATCGGCGATCGGGTGCTCGTCGAGCCACAAGCCGGCCGGGGCCAATAGGCAGAGTTTCTCGATTTCAGTATGAGCGATCGCCGCCATCTCCGAGGCAATCATGCCCCCCATGGAATGGCCAACCACGATCGGCTTCCTGAGCTTCAACCGCTCCATCACGTCGAGCGCATGCAGCGTCACATCGAGCATGTCGCGCAGGCCGTCTTCGCCTTCCGAGCGCCCGTAGCCCGGCAGCAGCGGAGCCACGACATGGAACTTCGTGGCCAAAGTCGCCAACAGCGGGTCGTTTGGCATGTGACCGCCGGCTCCGTGGAGGAACAGAAGGTCTTTGCCCTTCCCCGCCTCGACGATTTCAACCCTGGCCGGCGGATTCTTCAGCGTCAGGAAATGCGGCTTCATTCTGCCGCCACCCGTGTCGGCACGGGCTCGTGCATGGGATGGCACCAGAAGCGGTCGTCGTGGTTCTTCCACTCCGGCCACAGATTGCGCAGATGCGGCATCACCTTCTCGGCGAACAACTTGGTCGAATAGCGCACCTTGTCGTCGGGCATGTTGCCGATATGGAACAGGCCGAAAACGTTGCCGACGCGCAAGGTCTTGATCAGTTCTTCCATCTGCTGGCGCACCGTCTCCGGCGAGCCCGCGACGATGTAGCGACCCTCGGTGAGGTCCTTCCAGCTCATGTTGGGATAGTCGCGACCCGAGCCCGGTGCGAACTGCGAC
>CAWUOG010000399.1:0-3215 GCA_963923875.1 uncultured Alphaproteobacteria bacterium | reverse complement strand
ACCAGGACATAGGGCAGCCATCGCTCGTTGAAGGTGACGCGCTTTTCCATCCCCGGTCAGCTCTCCCCCGAAAGCCGTTCGAGGCTCTCCCCCTCCGCGGAGGGGGAGAGCCTCGCCCGTTCTACTTGTTCGCCGCCTCGAACTTCTTCAGCAGCTCGTTGCCGCGCTTGACGGAATCGTCGAGCGCCGTCTTGGCGTCCTTCTTGCCCGACCAGACGTTCTCGAGCTCCTCGTCGACGACGTCGCGGATCTGCACGAAGTTGCCGATGCGCAGGCCCTTGGAATTCTCGGTCGGCGGATTGAGCGTCAGTTGCTGTACGGCGATGTCGCGGCCGGGGAACTTCTTGTAGAAGCCCGCGTCCTCGGTGATCTTCGCCGCCGCCAGCGTGACCGGCACGTAGCCCGTCTCCTGGTGCCACTTCGCCTGCACCGGGGCGCTGGCGAGATAGGTCAGGAACTTCGCGACGCCGACATACTCGGGCGCCGGCCGGCCCTGCAGGACCCACAGGGTGGCGCCGCCGATGATCGAGTTCTGCGGACCCTTGAGATGGGCTTGCGCCGCCTTGACGGCCGCAAGCGCCTGGTCTGGCGTGAGCTTCGACGCGTCGAGGTTGGCGATCATCTGCCCCGCGCCGGTGAGCTTGGTGTCGCTATCGACCACGGTTTCCGGATCGTACGGCATCATCGAAATGCCGAACTTGTCGGTGCCGAGCGCCTTGTCGATCGCCGAAGCCGTCGCCGACGACGCGATGTGCATGGCGCATTCGCCGGCCGTGAACAGCGCCGTCGACTTGCCCTCGCGGCCGCCATAGACGAACACCTTGTCCTTGCCCCAGTCGGCCAGGCGCTGGATGTGCTTGACCCGGGCGGCGTCGTTGAACTTCAGCTCGATGTCGATACCGCCGAAGCCGTTCTCCTTGGTCGCGAACGGCAGGTTGTGATAGGCGCCGTAATTTTCGATCATCGTCCAGGTCTGCCATTGCGGCGTGAACCCGCACTTGGCGCCCGAGGCCACCAGCTTCTTGCCCATCTCGCCCACTTCGGCCCAGGTCTTGGGCGGCGTATTGGGATCGAGGCCGGCCTTGGTGAACATCTCCTTGTTCCAGTAGAACACCGGCGTCGAGGAGTTGAACGGCATGGACAGCAGCTTGCCGTCGGTCGTCGAGTAATAGCCGTACACCGGGCCGATATAGGCCTTGGGATCGAACGGCTCCTTGGCATCGGCCATCAGCTGGTAGACCGGATAGACGGCGCCCTTGGCCGCCATCATGTTGGCGGTGCCGACCTCGAACACCTGCACGATGTGCGGCGCCTGCTTGGCGCGGAAGGCGGCGATCGCGGCGGTCAGGGTCTCGGTGTAGGAGCCCTTGTAGACCGGGTTCACCTTGAACTGGGTCTGCGACTTGTTGAAGCCGTCCGCGAGCTGGTTCACCACCTCGCCCAGGTTGCCGCCCATGGCGTGCCACCACTGGATCTCGGTCTGCGCCGAGGCCTGAGCGGTGCTGGCCAGTACCGCGGCAGCGGCAACGGACGACAGCAGAATACGTGACATGACGGAAAACCTCCCTGAGAAGCCCTGTCGATGTATCGGCGGGGCATGCGACTGCGATGTTAACGATTTATGTCAGTCTGATTGCAGTCCACCAAGACTGCCGGACGAGCGCAACCCCCTAATTCGGGGCCCGCGAAGCCGCCTTATTTCAGGGCCGCGAAGATCACGTCGGGCTTGTCGGTGATGATGCAGTCGGTGCCCATACCGACAAAGGCCCGGGCCTCGTCGGGATCGTTCACCGTCCAGACCGAGAGCGCGTAGCCCGCCCGCTTGATCGCGACCGCGCCGGGCACCGTGAGCTTGCGGCCGCCGACATTCAGGCCGGCGGCGCCGACGGCCTCGGCCCGCGCCTGCCAGGTCTCGGCGACCTCGCTGATCAGCAGCGCGCGCGCATAGTCGGGCGCGGCCTGCCGGGCGGCCATCAGCGACTCGTCCTTGAAGCTCGACAGCAGCGGCGCCGGCAGCGACGCCGGCCAGAATTTGCGCAGCGCCTCGACCGTGGCGCGGCCGGTCTCGGCTTCGCGGCCCTCGCACGGCTTGATCTCGACATTGCAGCCGAGCCCCAGCTCCGCGAAGCAGGCGATCGCCTGCTCGAAGGTCGGCACCGCCGCCGGCAGCTCGGCGCGCCGGGTCGTGGCAACCAGCCGGTCGACGCCCATCGTCCGTTTCAACGAGTCGTCATGCATCACGACCGGCACGCCGTCGGCGGTCAATTTGACGTCGATCTCGACCCAGGTGGCCCCGCGCCGGCGCGCCTCGCGGAAGCTTTCCAGGGTGTTTTCCAGCGCGTAAGCCATCGCTCCGCGATGGCCGATGACTTTCGGCAGCTTCAGCATTTGCCTATACAAGTAAGGTCCGGGCGCCCGAAATAGACGAATGCCCCCTGCCATGTCGACCTTTCCCGAGAAATTCCGCCTCGATGGCCGTACCGCCCTGATCACCGGCTCCGCCCGCGGCCTGGGCTGGGAGATGGCCAAGGGCCTGGCCGAGGCCGGTGCCCGCGTCCTGCTGCACGGCCGCAGCCTCGAGCGCGTGACCGACCGGCTGGCCGAGCTGCGCGCGCTCGGCCGCGCCTGCGATGCCGTGGCCTTCGAGATGGCCGACCGCGCCGCGATGCAGGCGGCGCTGGCCGGCGCCGGACCGGTCGACATCCTGATCCACAATGTCGGCGAGCGCGACCGCCGCGCCTTCCTCGACATCGAGCCCGAGGCCTTCGAGCGCCTGATCGACGTCGACCTCACCGCCGCCCACGCGCTGGTGCGCCACGTGCTGCCCGGCATGCTCGAGCGCAAATGGGGCCGGCTGATCATGGTGACCTCGATCGCGGGTGACCTCGCGGTGCCCAACGCCTCGTCCTACGTGACCGCCAAGGGCGGGCTTGCCGCCTTCACCCGCGCGCTGGCCGTCGAGTTCGGCGCCCGCGGCATCACCGCCAACGCGCTGTCGCCCGGCTTCTTCGCCACCGAGACCAACCAGCGCATGATCGCCTCGCCCAACGGCGAGAAGCATCGCGAGCGCAGCCCGGCCAAGCGCTGGGCCGACCCGGCAGAGATCGCCGGCGCGGCGTTGTTCCTGGCGTCGCCCGCCTCGTCCTACGTCAACGGCCACACCCTGATTGTCGACGGGGGCGTCTCGGCGACATACTTGTCCTGATGCAGTCGCC
>CAWUOG010000398.1:0-3220 GCA_963923875.1 uncultured Alphaproteobacteria bacterium | reverse complement strand
CCCGCGGCGTCCAGCCGATCGACCAGACGGGAGAGGTTGTACTGGGCGAACAGCAACTGCTTCTGGAGTTCGAAGGGCCGGAGCCCTTTGGCACCTGAGCGCTCCAACTCGAGCAGCGCGTCGTACCAGTCGAGCCCTGGCAGTCCGGCCGCCTTTAATCGCGCATCGACGGTGCCGAGGGCGGCACGGTGGGCGCGCACCAGGCGCGTCCAGGCGCGGACGGCGGCGTCCGAGGGACGGTCAACCATTCGGCCATCCTATCGATAAATGCAGTTGCATCAATATTGACCTTTGTCGCAAGGCACACCATATAAATGCAAATGCATCTATCTGGAGCCATCATGCCGATCTCTGATCTCACCCTCGTTTCCTTCGATCTCTGCCCCTACGTACAGCGTGCAGCTATCGCGCTCGCCGAGAAGGGCGTGCCCTTCGAGCGGCGTGCTGTCGATCTCGCCAACCGGCCGGACTGGTTCAAGACACTCTCGCCGCTCGGCAAGGTGCCGTTGCTGCTAATCGGCGGCGAGGTGCTGTTCGAGAGCGCGGTGATCGTCGAATATCTCGAGGAAACCCGGGGCCCGGCTCTCCATCCCGCCGATCCGTTGCAGCGTGCCCGGCATCGCGCATGGATGGAGTTCGGTTCGTCGATATTGGCCGACATATGGATCATCGAGACCACGCCGGACCGACCGGCCTTCGAGGCGAGGCAAAGCCAGTTGCGCGAGAAGTTCGCACGGGTCGAAGCCGAGTTGGGGGAGGGACCGTACTTTTCGGGCCGCGACTTCCGCCTGGTCGACGCGGTATTCGCGCCGATATTCCGATATTTCGACGTGTTCGACCGCTTCGTCGATCTCGGCGCCCTGGGGAGCCTGCCCAAGGTCCAGGCATGGCGCCGTGCCCTAGCGATGAGGCCGTCGGTGATCACTGCTGTCGTGCCCGACTACGAGGCTCGGCTGGAAGCCTTCCTGAGACGGCAGAAATCCTGGCTGTCGGCGATGATGTCGGAGAGAGCTGCGGCCTGAGAGGCTAGCGGTCCAGCCACACATCCTCGAAGCGGAAGCCGTTGTAGACGCTGTTCACCATCTGCGTGTAGCCCTTGACGTAGGGCTGGCGGCAGGTCGTGTCCCGGCTCCAGTAGATCACCGGCCGCGCGCCATCGGCCAGCAGGCGCACGTCGATCTCGCGTACAATTTGACGGCGCTTGTCTGCATCGCGTTCGATCGACTGCACGTCGAACAGCTTCTCGATTTCGCCGTTGCAATAGCCGGTGTAGTTGCGCGGCGACTTGCAGGCGAAATTCTCGAAGAAAGTCTGGTCCGGATCGTCGACGCCGTTGCCGGTGGCGTTGACACCCATGGTGTATTCCTTGCGGTTCAGCCGGTTGAACCACAAAGACGTCTCGACGATCTCGACGTCGGCGTCGATGTAGATGTCGCGTAACTGGCCCTGCAGCATCTCGGCCGGCTCCTTGTAAAGAGCCACGCCGCGCGTCGCGAGTTTCACGCGCAGGCGGTTGCTCGGCCCGTAGCCCATCTTCTCCATGATGGCGCGTGCTTCGGCGCGGTTCTTTTCGACGTCGGGGCCGTAGCCCGGCACGACCGACAACATATCCGGCGGCAGCCCCCAGATGCCGTCGGGCGGCGGCTGCATGGTGCCGCCGATCGCAGCGTTGCCGTCGGTCAGTTGCTCGACGAACGGCTTGCGGTCGAGCGCCAGGATCAGCGCCTTGCGGATCTCCGGCTTGTCGAACGGCGCCACCGTGCGGTTGACCAGCAGATTGACGTTGAGGTTCATCGACGTCGTCTCGCAGATCGCCGAAGGCGACTCTTTCTTGACGAACTTGGCCTGCAGCGGCGTGACCTCCCACGGGAAAGTCATGTCGAAGCGGCCGGCGACGAAACTCAACACGGCGGTCGAAGGGTTATTGACGATCACGAAGTCGATGCCATCGAGCCAGGGCCGGCTCTTTTTCCAGTAGTCGGCGTTGCGCACAAGCCGGATGTTCTGGAACTCGCTGAACGAGCCGACCTTGAACGGTCCGGTCCCGATCGGCTTGGTCCGCATCTGGGCCAACGAGGCGTGACAGGGATACATCGGCGACATGCCCGACGCGAGCATCGCGAGCAGAGACGGCTGAGGCCGCTTGAGATGGATCGTGACGTCGTAATCGCTCTCGGCCGTGACGAAATCGAGATTGCGGTACCACGAGGCACGCGGGTTGCGGCGCAGGCGCTGCGAAGCCTTGTCGGTCAGCAGCTCGAAGGTGCAGATCACGTCACGCGCTGTGAACGGTCGGCCGTCGTGCCACTTAACGTTCTCCTCGAGCTTCATGCTGAGCGCCTTGCCGTCGGCGCTCCACTTCCAGCTCTTGGCGAGCTCGGGCCGGATCGTTTTCTCGGAGTTCTGCGGCTCGTGCTGGTCGTAGATCACGAGGTTGTTGAACACCGGCATGAACGGGATGATCGTCGAGATCGTCACTTCCTCGTGAATCGACGCGCTAGGCGGATTGTCGCGATGATAAATCTTCAGCACCCCGCCGCTTTTCTGCGCGAGGGCCGGCATGGCACCACAAAATAGCGCGGCGAGCAGACTGCCCAGCCAAATCAGTGGCCGCATCGTGTCCCCTGCCAACGAGCCCGAGGCATCGCTTGTTCCTTCGTCTGAATACTACATGCCGTCCGGGCGGGCTGCGAGCCGACTTTTGTGCAAGGCTCGCCGAAGAAATGCTCGATACAAACGAGACAGAGCCGCCGTACCGCCCGTGCGAAACGGCCGACAGAAGGAATTCCGTCGGCCAGATGTGACATAGTCATCTTCCGGCCGGCGGATATTCCGGCCGTCAGCAAGGGCCTTCAGCCCTGATCGAGGAACGAGCGCAGCATGCGGCTGCGGCTCGGATGCTTGAGCTTGCGCAGAGCCTTAGCTTCGATCTGGCGGATACGCTCTCGGGTCACCGAGAACTGCTGGCCGACCTCCTCGAGCGTGTGGTCGGTGTTCATGCCGATGCCGAAGCGCATACGCAGCACGCGCTCCTCTCGCGGCGTCAGCGTCGCCAGGACACGCGTCGTGCTCTCGCGCAGGTTACCCTGGATCGCGGCCTCGAGCGGAATAACTGCGTTCTTGTCCTCGATGAAGTCACCGAGGTGGCTGTCCTCCTCGTCGCCGATCGGCGTCTCGAGGCTGATCGGCTCCTTGGCGATCTTCAGCACCTTGCGCACCT
>CAWUOG010000397.1:0-3224 GCA_963923875.1 uncultured Alphaproteobacteria bacterium | reverse complement strand
GCCGAGCCCATGGCGCCGGGCTGGAATCGCGAACCTTCCTCGTTGGTCCAGGCCACCGCCATCACCGGGCGCTTGGTCTTCACGCCGGCATCCTCGAGCGCCTCCAGCGCCTCGAAGGCGGCGAGCACGCCGTACATGCCGTCGAAGCGGCCACCGGTTGGCTGGCTGTCCATGTGGCTGCCGCTCATTACCGGCGCAGCGTTCGGATCGCTCCCTGCGCGCTGCACGAAGAGATTGCCGATCGCGTCGGTGAAGATCGTGAAGCCGCGGGCCCTGGCCCACGCGCCAAGCAGGTTCCGTGCCGCCGCGTCCTCGGCCGACAGGGCCTGCCGGTTGACGCCGCCTTTGGGCGTCCCTCCCAGTTTCGCCATGTCGACGTGGCGTTGCCACAGGCGATCTTCTTTGACCGCGTCAGCGCCGCTCATGCATCCTCCCCATAAGCGCGTGTTCTAGTCGGGAGCCCCCCAATGCACAATCACCTCGAACGCAATCTGATCGGCTACGGGCCCAATCCGCCCGACCCTCAATGGCCGGGCGAGGCGCGGATCGCCGTGAGCTTCGTGCTGAACTACGAGGAGGGCGGCGAGAATACGATCCTGAATGGCGATCCCGCGTCCGAGGTCTATCTCACCGAGGTTCCGGGCGGCACGCCGATGGTCGGCGAGCGCGACTACTCGACCGAATCGGTCTACGAATACGGCAGCCGCGCCGGCTTCTGGCGCATCCTGCGGCTGTTCAATGAGCGCAACCTGAAATTCACGTCTTGGGCGGTCGGCAAGGCACTGGAACTCAATCCTGCCGCGGGCAGGGCGATGGCCGAGTCCGGCCACGAGGTGGCGAGCCACGGCTACCGCTGGATCAACTACAAGGATTTCACGCTCGAGCAGGAGCTCGATCACATCAGGAAGGCTTTCAGCGCGATCGAGAAGAGCGCCGGCAAGCCGCCGGTCGGCTGGTACACCGGCCGCTTCGGCAAGAACACGCTCAAGGCCGTGGTGCAGCATGGCGGAATTCTCTATTCGAGCGACTCCTACAACGATGACCTGCCCTATTGGGTGAAGGTGGAAGCCACGCCGCACCTCGTGATCCCCTATACGCTGGAAGTGAACGATATGAAGTTCGCGGTGCCGCCGGGCTTCAGCCAGGGCGACGGCTGGCTGCAGGCGATGACGGACGCCTTCGACATCCTCTATGCCGAGGGCGCACGCAGCCCGAAGATGATGTCGGTCGGCATCCATTGCCGCCTCGCCGGCCGACCGAGCCGGGCCGCGACGCTGGCACGATTTCTCGACTACGTCGCCTCCAAGCCGAAGGTCTGGGTGGCGACGCGCGAGCAGATCGCGCGACACTGGATGAAGGTCCACCCCGCCAAATGAAAAGCGCCAGGCCATGACCGGACGGCTCTACGTCGTAGGGCTCGGCTTCAGCGGGCTGGAGATCGCCAGACGCGCCAAGGCGGCCGGCTGGGAGGTTGCGGGGTCGGTGACCAGCGAAGCGAAGGCCGCGCGCCTGCGCGCCGACGGGATCGATGCCGAACTGTTGTCGGCCGGCAGCGCGCGGCTGCGCGCGGCGAGCCATCTCGTCTGCACCGTCGCCCCCGATGCGTCCGGCGATCCCGTGCTGTCGCAGGTTCGGCACGCGCCGGTGAAGTGGTTCGGCTATCTCTCGACCACCGGCGTCTACGGCGACCGCGGTGGCGGCTGGGTCGACGAGAGCGATGCGCCAAATCCCGGGCAGGCGCGCAGCAGGTATCGTCTCGCGGCCGAGCAGGAATGGCAGGTGCTGGGCCGCAAGGCCGGCGTGCCGCTCGCCATCTTCCGCCTGCCCGCGATCTACGGGCCGGGCCGCTCCGCGCTCGAGCAGGTGCTGGAAGGCCGCGCACAATGCGTCGACAAGCCGGGCCAGGTCTTCAGCCGCGTGCATGTCGACGACATTGCCTCGGCGGTGCTGGCGGCGATGAGCCGGAACCTTGGCGGCATCTTCAACGTCTGCGACGACGAGCCGTGCGCGCAGTACGAAGTCGTGGCGCTTGCCTCGAAGCTGCTCGGCAGGCCTGCGCCGAAGCTGGTGCCGTGGGACGAGGCGGCGCCGAAGATGAGCGAGATGGCGCGCTCGTTCTACGCCGAGAACCGGCGTGTGCGGAACGAGCGCCTCAAGCGCGAACTGGGAGTCGCGCTGCGCTATCCAAGCTACCGCGAGGGCTTGAGCGCGATCGCGGCCCAGCGGAAGGCGCCGTAGCCCGCGACCGTGAGCACGATCGCCACGATCGCAAAGATCATCGGCGCGTAGGCATCGCCGGTGCGGTCGCGCAGCCAGCCGGCGATCGCCGGCGCCGGCGCGGTCATCAGGAACCAGGCGCTGAAGAACACACCCATGCCGAAGGCACGCTTGTGCGGCGCCATCGCCTCGCCGGTCAGGGCCATGACCAGGCCAGCCGGCGCGAAGCCGATCAATCCGGCAGCGATCGAGACCGGCAGCGCCCAGCCGGGCCACGGCAGGGCGACGAGACAGGCGATCGCCACGGCCATGCAGACCGTGAGCACGAGACCTGCTCGGCCCGTGCGGTCGGCGATCACGCCGGCCAGAGCACCCGAAGCGATCAGCAACCAGCTCGCCACGCTCACGATCGAAGCCGCCTCGACGGCATTCATGCCGCGCGAAGTGAGGACATCGGCCGCGAAGCTCGCCCAGACCAGGTAGGCCGCGTTGAAGGCGGCCCACACGAAGGCCGCGATCAGGACCAGGATCCATTCGCGGCGGCTGAGCCACGTGGAGGTCGGCGCCGTTGCCGCAGCAGCCCGGGGCGGCGGGCGGTAAAACAACAGCACCAGAACGGCGCCGGCGAGGCAGTAGAGCGCGGCGATCACGAAGGCCATGCGCCAATGCTCGGTAGTGGCCAGCCAGCCATGCATGACCTGCCCCATGGCGATTCCGAACGGCCAGCTCATCACCAACACCGCCATGGCGGTGGCAATCTCGCGGCCGGCAAACCAGTCGGCCACCATCTTGGCGAAGAAGATCGTCGAGAAGACGAAGCCCGCGCCGCACAGCAGCCGTCCGATCGCGAACAGGCCGAAGCCGCGCGCGAGTGCATCGGCTGCGCCGCCAAATGCCAGTGCCAGCAGTCCGCTCGCAATCAGCGTCCTGTCGCTCGCCCAGCGTCCCGCGACTCCGGCCGGCAGCGACAGCACGAGTCCCGGCACGAAGAAAAGGCCGATCAGCGT
>CAWUOG010000396.1:0-3238 GCA_963923875.1 uncultured Alphaproteobacteria bacterium | reverse complement strand
CGATCTCCGGTCGCACGCCGATCACCGCTGTATGGAGATTGACGAGCACCGGCGGAATCTCCGCCAGTTCGATGCCGAAGCGCCGCCAGTAGGCTGCGGCAAACGCCTTGTGCAGGCCCTCGACACCGATATCGGGCCGTTCGACGGCGACCGACAGAATGTGGCTCTGGCCGGCGAACTGCATGTCGGCCGAATAGACGTAGCGCAGTTCCCGCACCGGCACGCCTTCGTTCTCGATGGTCGCGCGGCCTTCCTGGCCCTGCTCGGCGTAGATCGCGGCGACCGACGAATCCTGCAGCACCGACAAGGGCTTGTTGACCGTGCGTACATAGTCGTGACGCAGGTCGGCCACGACGCAGCCCAGGGCATTGGTGATGCCCGGCCGCGCCGGCACCAGCACGGTCGGAATGGAAAGCTCGCGGGCCAGTGCCGTGGCATGCAGCGGCCCCGCGCCGCCGAAGGCGAACAGCGCGAAATCGCGCGGGTCGTGGCCGCGCGACAGCGACACCAGACGGATGGCGCCGGCCATGCGGTCGTTGGCGATACGCAGGATGGCGGCCGCCGCCGCTTCAGCGTCGAGGCCAAGCCGTTTGCCCACCTTGTCGAGGATTGCCGCGCGCAATTGATACAGCGTGACGGGATGATCGACGCCCAAAAGCTTGTCGGGATTGAGTCGGCCGAGAACCAGATTGGCATCGGTGATGGTCGGCTCCGAGCCGCCGCGGCCGTAGCAGATCGGGCCCGGCCGTGCGCCCGCGCTCTCCGGACCGACCCGCAACATGCCCGCGGCGTCGACTGAGGCGATGGAGCCGCCGCCGGCGCCGATCGTATGCACGTCGACCATCGGCACGTGAATCGGCATGGCGTATTCGAGCTCGAGTTCGCCCGAGACTTGCGGCACCGCGTTCTCGATCAGGCCGACATCCGTCGAGGTACCGCCCATGTCGTAGGTGATCAGGTTGGGCTGACCCGACGCGCGACCGGTATAGGCGGCAGCCATCACGCCCGACGCCGGTCCCGACATCACGGTATTGACGGCGGCCCTGGCGATCAGGGTCGACGAGATCGTGCCGCCGTTGCCCTGCATCACCAGAATGTCGCGATCGAACGACTTGGCCGACAATTCCTTGCGCAGGCGCGAGAGATAGCGGTCGAGCACCGGCTGCACCGAGGCGTTGACCGCCGCCGTTACGCCGCGCTCGTACTCGCGGTACTCGGACAGGATCGAATGGCCCGCAGTCACGTAGTCGTTCGGCCAAACGGCCCGCACGATCTCGGCAGCACGCTTTTCGTGAGCAGAATTGATGTAGCTGTGCAGGAAATGAATGACGACCGCCTCGCAGCCCAGCGCCAGGAGTTTCTTCGCGGCCTCCGCCACGGCGGCCTCATCGAGCGGCGTCAACACCTTGCCGTCGGCATCCATGCGCTCCGGCACCTCGAGCCGATACTCGCGCTCGATCATCGGATTGAAGGTGCCGCGCAGGCCGTAGGCCTGCGGCCGCGTGCGCCGGCCAAGCTCAAGCACGTCGCGAAAGCCCTTGGTGGTGATCAGGCCGACCCGGGCGATCTTGCGTTCGAGCAGCGCGTTGGTGGTGGTCGTGGTGCCGTGCACGATGGCTTGGAGATTGGCCGGCTCGGTGCCGGCGGCAGCCAGCGATGCCATGAAGCCGATCGCCTGGTTCTCGACCGTGGTCGGCACCTTGGCGAGCTTGACCGTGCCGGCGGCAGTGTCGACCGCCAGGAGATCGGTGAACGTGCCGCCGACATCGATGCCGACCGTGAGTGCTTTTGAGGCCATGATCAAACCGACAGGTACTGTTCCCGAAGCGACGCGTTGGCGGCAAGCTCGGCCATCGATCCGCCGAAACGGATCTGGCCCTTTTCGATGATGTAGGCGCGATCGGCCACAGCCTGGCTGAAATGCAGGTTCTGCTCGGAAAGCAGCACCGACAGGCCTTCCGCCTTCAGCGCGCGGATCGAATGCGCCATCTGTTCGACGATGATCGGCGCCAGCCCCTCGGACGGCTCGTCCAGCAACACGCAGCGCGGGTTGCCCATCAGCGTCCGGGCAATGGTCAGCATCTGCTGTTCGCCGCCCGACATCCGCCCACCGGGCCGCTCGCGCATGCGGCCGAGATTGGGAAAGAGGGTGAACAGCTTGTCTTCCGTCCAGGTCGGCGCCCCCGAGCGCGCCGCCTGCCGGCCGACCTCGAGATTTTCCATCACCGTGAGATCGCTGAAGATGCGCCGCTCCTCGGGCACGTAGCCCAGGCCCAGCCGCGCAATGCGATGGGGCGGCAGCCGCTCGATGCGCACGTCGCCGAACGAGATCTCGCCTTCCGCCGGCGGCACCAGACCCATGATCGCCTTCATGGCGGTCGACTTGCCCGCGCCGTTGCGGCCGAGCAGCGCCACGACCTCGCCGGCCCGCGCCTCCAGCGATACGCCATGCAGGATATGGGCGCGGCCATAGTAGGCATGCAGGTTCTTCACCGAGAGCATCAGTGCATGCTCCCGAGATAGACTTCCCGGACGTTGGGGTTGGCCCGGACTTCGGCAGGCAGGCCGCCCGCGATCAGGCGGCCGCGGTCGAGCACGACGATGCGATCGGCCTGGCTGAAGACCACGTCCATATCGTGCTCGGTGAACAGGACGGCGATCTGCCGCGCGCGCGCGAGCCGGGCCGCGAGCTCCATCAGGGCCACACGCTCCTTCGGCGCCATGCCGGCGGTCGGCTCGTCCATCAGCAGCAGCCGGGGCTTGTTCGACAGGGCCATGGCCAGCTCGACCCGCTTGAGATCGCCGTAGGCCAGCACGCCGCACGGCCGGCCGGCCTGATCGAGCATGCCGACCTGGGTCAGCAGGTCGTCGGCCTCGTGGCAGAATTCGGACCCGAAGCGCGACAGCAGCGCGCCGAGCCTGCCGGCATGGCTGTAGAGCGCCATCTGCACGTTCTCGCGCACGCTGAGCGAGGCGAAAGTCGCAGTGATCTGGAAGGTGCGGCCCACGCCCAGCCGCCAGATGGCGCGCGGGCTCATGCCGACGATGTCGCGCCCCTGCAGGCGTACCACGCCGGAGTCGGGCGCGAGCTGGCCGTTCAGCATATTGAAGCAGGTGCTCTTCCCCGCACCGTTGGGGCCGATCAGCGCCAGCATCTCGCCGGCGCTGACGGCAAACGACACGTCGGCCACGGCCTGGACCCCGCCGAACGCCTTGTGCAGGCCTTCGACCTGAAGGA
>CAWUOG010000395.1:0-3250 GCA_963923875.1 uncultured Alphaproteobacteria bacterium | reverse complement strand
CTCACGTACTCTCGGCGTGCATGACCTCGCCGAACAGCTCCCACGTCTCGCCCTTGAAGCGCTGCAGCTGGACGGCCTGGATCGGATAGAAGTCCGTCGGGCTGGTGTTGACCAGGATGCCCGGCAGCAGAAGCGGTACCCGGAACTTCTGGAACGAGGCCGCCTGCTTCATCAGGTTGGCACGGGTCAGGTCGTTGCCGCAGCGCTTGAGCGTTTCCGTCATCAGGTAGGAGACGGCGTAGCCGTAGACATGGTTGGCGTCGGCCTTGTTGGCGCCCGGCATGTTCTTGTCCATCCAGGCCCGCCAGGTCTTCATCTCCTCGTTGGTGTCCCATTGCTTGTCGGTGGCGTCCATCAGGTACGACGCGGTCATGATGCCCTGGGCGTTCTCGAAGCCGGCGGGCTTCATCACGGCAGCGACCGAGACAGAGACATTGGTGAGGTACTGCACGGGCTTCCAGTCGATATCGACGGCCTTGCGGATGGCCTGCGCGCCGGCCTTCGGTCCCGCGAAGTTCATGAAGATGTTTGCGCCCGAATCCTTCAGCTGGATGACCTGGCTGTCGACGGTCGGATCGGTCGCCTCGAAGGTCACGGTCTTCACGATCTTGTCGACGTTCTTGCCGAGGCCTTCCTTCAGGCCGCCGAGATAGTCGCGGCCGAAATCGTCATTCTGGATGAGCACGCCGATCTTGGGGTCCTTGACGGTGGTGAGCGCGTGCTTGGCGTAGATCACCGCCTCGGTGTGGTAGTCGGGCTGGAAGCCCATGGTCCACGGGAAGTTCTTCGGATCGCCCCACTTGGAGGCGCCGGTGGCGACGTAGAGCTGCGGCACCTTCTTGGAATTCATGTACTTGTGGATCGCGGTGTTGCACGGCGTGCCGAGCGACTGGAACAGCGCGAAGATCTTGTCGCCTTCGACCATCTGACGCACCAGCTCGACGGTCTTGGACGGGACGTACCCGTCGTCCAGCGAGATGAACTTGACCTTGCGGCCATTGATGCCGCCGGCCTCGTTGACGCTCTTGAAATACGTATCGATCGTCTTGCCGATGGCGGCATAGGCGGAGGCCGGGCCGCTATAGGGGTTGGTGTTGCCGATCTTGATCTCGGTGTCCGACGCGCCGTCGTCGTATTTCTTCTGGGCATGAACGGTAGGAGCCGTTCCGAGGAGGGCCGCGGTCGAAAAGCCGGCCGCGCCGGCCATGAAATGCCTTCTGTTCGTCTTCATGCGTCCCTCCGTTATCGTTGTTGACCCAATTGAAGAGGAAATCGCGGCGCTTGGCGAGGGCCTTGCCGCCCGTCAGTGCTGCGCAAGGCTGCGGGTGTCCTGCTGTGAGCATCCGAGGGCATCGATCCGGCTTCGCGGCCGGCAGATGTGAGGGGAAGCCCCCTTGCGAACCGCGAAACGGGGCTGTCATGGGGGCAGCTTCCCCGTTGTCCGGGCGGCGGGAACGTCTCATCCTTTGGCCATGACAACCACTCCTGACTACGAAGTCATCGTCATCGGCGCCGGCGTGGCCGGCATCTACCAGATCAAGCTGCTTCAGGATCTGGGGGTGAAGGCGACGGTGCTCGAGTTGGCAGGCGATCTCGGTGGCACCTGGTACTGGAACCGCTATCCGGGCGCGCGCTTCGATTCGGAGAGCTACACCTACGGCTACTCCTTCTCGCGCGAGGTCCTCGACGAGTGGCACTGGAAGGAGCGCTTCTCCAGCCAGCCCGAGAACCTGAAATATCTCAACTTCGTGGCCGACAAGTTCAACCTGCGTCGCCACATGCAGTTCAATCAGAGGGTCATTGCGGCGCAGTGGGACGAGGCCAACCGCCTGTGGCGCCTGACGGTCCGCGACGAGCAGGGAGAAGAGGGGCCCGGGGAACGCAAGGGCCCGACGCGCGAGATGACCTGCCGCTTCGTGGTGATGGCGCTTGGCCTGCTGTCGCAGCCGACATTGCCCCGGCTCGAAGGCATGGACAGGTTCAAGGGGCCGTCCTTCCACACCTACTACTGGCCGAAGGAGGGTGTCGACCTGAAGGGCAAGAAGGTCGCCGTGATCGGTACCGGCGCCACCGCCATCCAGGTGATCGCCGAGATCGCCGACAAGGTGGGGGATCTCACTGTCTTTCAGCGCCGGCCGAACTGGAGCGCGCCGCTCAACAACAGCCTGATCTCCGAGCAGGAGATGGCCGACATCCGCAAACGCTATGACGAGATCTTCGCCGCCTGTGCGCGTTCGCCGGGCGGTTTCGTTCACGAGCCCGACCGGCGCGGCTTCTACGAAGTGAGCCGCGAGGAGCGGTTGAAGACCTGGGATCGCCTCTACGACGAGCCGGGCTTTGGCATCTGGCTGGCCAATTTCCGCGAGATCTTCATGGACGAGGCGGCCAATGCCGAACTCTCCGAATACATCGCCGAACGTATCCGCCGCCGGGTGAAGGATCCCAAGGTTGCCGAACTGCTGATCCCCAAGGATCACGGTTTCGGCGTTCAGCGCGTGCCGCTCGAGACGCGCTACTTCGAGGCTTATAACCGGCCCAATGTGCATCTCGTCGACCTGAAAACCACACCGCTCGCCCGCGTCACCGAGAAGGGGCTGGTGACGAAGGGGCCGGAGGGCGAGCGCGAGTACGGGTTCGACATCATCGTCTACGCCACCGGCTTCGACGCCATCACCGGCGCGTTCGACCACATCGATATCCGCGGCACGAACGGACAGACGCTGCGCGACAAGTGGCGGGACTCCTGCTCCAGCTTCCTCGGCATGATGATCCATGGCTTCCCGAACCTGCTGATGCCGGCGGGACCGCAGTCGGGTTCGGCCTCGACCAACTATCCGCGCGGCATCGAGACCGGCGTCAACTGGTCGACGGAGTTCCTGAAACACGTCTGGAAGCGCGGCGACACGCGCTTCGAGGCGACCGCCGAGGCCGAGGCGCGCTGGACCGCGCACGTCGTCAGCATGTACTCGATGATGCTGATGCGGAAGGCCAAGGGCTGGTTCACCGGCTACAATTCGAACGTTGCCGGCCATGAAGAAGGCAAGGTGCGCTACTTCGTCTACAACGGGGGCGCGCCGAAATACGTCGAACGCATCACCTCCGTGGCCGCGAAGGGCTACGAGGGCGTGGTCCTCGACGGGGCCAAACAGCACGCCGCGGCAGAGTAAGGCGCGGCCTTCACGGTCGCGACCACGATCTCATCTCGAGCGGCGTCGCGCGTCGGTGCTTCTCGGAGGATGGGCTGCCGGCG
>CAWUOG010000394.1:0-3251 GCA_963923875.1 uncultured Alphaproteobacteria bacterium | reverse complement strand
GGGCCTGGCGCGGCGGAACGACGGATCCTTTTCCCCGACGACCATCAGCAACGGAATGCCGACCGGCAGACGTGGCGCCTGGGCATCCATCGAGGCCTTGCCGCGCGGGTTCATCCATGAGGCATAGGCCGCCGCCGTGGTCGACAGGGTGATGGTGTTTCCCTGATTGCTGTCGGGACCGCTGAGGCTTGCGTCGCCCTGGCCCGCCTTCACCAGCTCGCGGGCGTGCTCGAGCGTCCGGCGTGCCGCCTCGCTGCTCTGCATCAGCCCGCCCGGCGAATGGCCGGGCCCGGCCATCACCACGCCGGCGACGTTGCCGCGCTCGACGGCGTAGGACAGCGCGATGTTGGCGCCGAGACTGTGGCCGCCGACGACGATCCGGGTGGCGCCCTGGCTCCTCAACTGCGCGGCGTAGCCGTCGATCAGGTCGAATGCCTGGTCGACAGTTGTCTTGATGCTCTCCCAGCCACCCGAGCTCCACGGCATCAGGGGCACGATCGTGAGATCGCCGGTGTCCTGAAGCGCCGACGCAATCGAGGGCAGACCCGAGCGGGCGTCGCGGGCCGAGCCCTGCTTGCCGTGCATCAGGATGATGCCGAGCCTGTCCTGCGCCTGTCCCGGCACGGCGAGGAGGAGGCCGAGCAGCAGAGCGGTGAGTGCGTGCGCCAGCGCCTTCATGCGGGTGCAGTGTACATCGCCCGCGTTTCAACGGGCGACCTTCCCGACATTTCAGTCCGCCTGCTGCGGCCGGCGCTATTGCTGCCTTGCCCGCTGCCGCGTACGATTCGGCATCTGGGGGCGGAGCTACACACCGACATGACAAGACAGCAGCCTCTGCCAGGGAGGCGACCGTGACTTGCCCCTACTGCATGGAAACGCTCATCAAGGGCGCGACGGTGTGCAAGACCTGCCAGCGCGACGTGGCGCTGGCATTGAAGCTGCGCCAGGAAAATCACGATCTCGAGGACCGCGTCGCCGAGCTTGAGGCAGAGCTCGCGAAGTGGCGTCCCGCGACGCCGGACGAAGCCGTGGAGCTCGTCGTCGAGGCGCCGCCGCGGCCGCTCGGCATCGTCGACATCCTCGTGGTCTATTTCGCGCTGCCGACAGTGCTGCTGATCGGTGTGCACTATCTTCTGGTCGTCAGGTTCGACACCAGCCTGGTCTGGTTGCGTACGGCGTCGATCGTGCTGCCGGCGCTCTTCGGTCTCATGCTCGAGCGTCGTGGCAGTCCGCAATGGTACGCCACGCTGGGGATCGGCATCGTCGTCGCTGCGGTCGCGGTGCTCGGCATGTCGACGGTGGTCCATTTCACCGATGGCGATGCGATCCTGCCCGACAGCAAGGTGGCGTGGCGCGAGACGCTGGAATACGTCACCAGCATTTCGCTGTCCTACATGCTCGGTGCGATGATGCTCCGCGCGGTGCGGTCGCTCGGTGCCCACGGCGCGCGGGCCGGCAGCCGGGTCACGGGGCTCGCGACGTTCATGGTCCGCCGCCTGTCGCGCAGCAGTCGCGGCCTGCCGCTCGAGGTGCGCGTGCAGAAGATGGTCGGCTTGATCAGGCTCGGTGTCTCGGTCGCGACGGCGCTGGGTGCGGTCTACACCGGCTTCAAGAGTATCCTGTAGGGCGGCCGTTTAGCGCGTCCTGGGTCTTCGCGGTCACCCAGAGGAAGACGGCGGTCAGCGACAGGACAGCGACCACGATCGGCACATAGATCATCAGCGCGTCGAACATCGACAGGCCAATGCCGGCCACCAGACCTGTTCCCAGCAGGGTGAGTGCTGCCTTTTTTCTCATCCCCATTTGCACATATTATTTATGGGTTGATTTGACCATTGGACCATGGCGGGTGGTGGACGGTTGCTGAGAGCGACTTGCAGGCTTGCGACAAGAGCGCCAGAGCGGCTCCATCGGGTATTTTCTCAGAATTGCTGCATAAAATGAGCAATTGCATTGCGCATGCAATGTCAAATCTGGACTTCCACCGACACTCTGGGCAGCATTTGTTCGTGGGGGAGTTGTCAATTCCTTTGGGTGGGCAGGAGGCTGCGATGACAGTAACGACTCGGCGCACGCTGATGGTTGGCGGCGCGCTTTCCTTTGGATTCATGATGGCTTCGGGCGCGCAGGCGCAGGGCAATGGGGTCTGGGTGGTTACCGGCGCGGAAGCGGCGATGCCGCCCTCGCCGACCAGCAAAGCCGGGCGCTCGATCACGCGCGGTCCCGCCATCCGCCAGGTCTCTCCGGCGGCGGGCGTGTCGGCGAACCAGCCGTTCAACCTCAAGGTCGAGTTCGCCGGCCGCGGCGGCGAGAAGATCAATCCCGCCTCGGTGCAGGTCGCCGTGCTGCGCGGCAACAACGTCGACATCACGTCGCGCCTCAAGCCCTACATCACCGCCAGTGGAATCGAGATTCCGAACGCGATCGTGCCGCCTGGCACTTACGCGTTGCAGGTCACGGTGAGCGACGCCGGCGGCCGTCAGAGCGTGGCCAACGTCGAGATCGAAGCCCGCTAGCATCAGGTAGACAAGCAGGGAGTTGCGGCCGATGAAGCGCAGTCTCATCGGGCGCCGCGGTGTCCTGGGTGTGGCCGGAGCTTTCATGCTGCCGGCCGCGTTCGCGCGCGCGCAGGGCGCGGGCGTGGCGCTGGTGATCGGCAATTCGCGCTACCTGAAGGAAGCGGCGCTGCCCAATCCGAAGCGCGACACGACCGATATCGCGGCACGCTTCAAGGCCTACGGGCTGCAGACCGAACTGGTCCAGGATGCCGACCGGGCCACCATGGCAAAGGCCATCGCGGAGTTCGGCGCGCGGGCCAAGGGCGCGGACTTCGCCGCCTTTTATTATGCCGGCCACGGCGTCTTCTGGAACAAGGGCACGTGGCTGGTGCCGGTCGAGGGCGACCTCAGCGACCCCGACAATGTGAAGAACTTCATCGCCGTCAATTTGGTGCGGGAAGCCATCAAGGACGCTCGCCACAACATGATGGTGTTCGACAACTGCCTGAACAATCCGGCCGACGGCTGGCGGCAGCGCGCGACGGAAGATCTCGCTCGCAGCGGGGGAGTCAGGGTGCGCGAACCTGCCAATACGCTGGCGCTGTTCTCGACCGTGCCCGGTCGCATCGCGCTCGACGGGCCGCCGGGAGATAACAGCCCCTTCGCTGCGTCCTTCCTGCGGCAGTTCGATGGATCGTCGGTCGACCTGACGACGATGCCGACCAGGCTCAGGCGCGATCTGTTGATCGCCAC
>CAWUOG010000393.1:0-3258 GCA_963923875.1 uncultured Alphaproteobacteria bacterium | reverse complement strand
TCCAAGGACGGATTGACCGCATGACCCAGTCGCTCGTTCCCGAAGGCTTCCGCCAGCTCGACGTACGCGACGACTTCGTCGGGCTGATCGGCCCGCTCTGGTACAAGCCGGAAGGAGACAAGCTCCGGGTCGGCCTGCCGCTCGAGAAGCGCCACGGAAACCCGATGGGCTGGGCGCACGGCGGCCTGCTGGTCACTGTCGCCGACATGGTGATGGGCGCCGGGTCGGGGCACTCGACCGGCATTCGCTGGCCTCATCCGACCGTTTCGCTCAGCACGGAGTTCGTGCGCGGTGCACGCCTCGGTCAGTGGCTGGAAGGCACGGCACGCATCGCTCGGCGAACCGTCAATTTCTGCTTCTGCAGTTGCGACCTGGTCTGCGGCGGCGAGATCGTCCTAGTCGCATCGGGCGTCTTCAAGGTGCCGGATGTCGACAAGATACCGGAAGCCGTGCGGGCCACCGTGATGGGCAGATGGGGAGAGAAGTAGGCCGGGTCCTTTTGGCCAGTCGCGGCTATGTTTTCTTTTTCTTGCGGAAGATGCGGTAGCGGTCGAAGTCCATCAGGTGTTCGTAGTTCTCGAAGGCATCGGCAAATACCTTGTTCTGCTGGAAGTACTCGAGGTAGTCGAACACCTTCCCCTGACAGCGCGGCATGCCGGGGATCGTGTCCACGATCAGC
This sequence comes from uncultured Alphaproteobacteria bacterium, assembly GCA_963923875.1. GTDB lineage: Bacteria > Pseudomonadota > Alphaproteobacteria > Reyranellales > Reyranellaceae > Reyranella. Next base: position 2,579 of record CAWUOG010000393.1, on the reverse strand, counting down.
AGGTCGGGCTGATTCTTGGCGAAATCGTCCGAGACCGCGTCGAACACGAATTTTTCGGAGTCGCCCATCGTGTCGGGCGCATTGTACAGCGCCGGAAAATCCTCGCAGTCGGCATACACGCCCTGCACGACCCACATCGTCAGGAACCGCATGGTCATGCGGCCATTGAGGTAGTTGATCATTGGCCAGAACGGATAGATGCCCGGCGACAGGGTCATGATGGTTCGATGCGGGGCGTTCTGTTCGACGATGTGGCTCAGAACGCCGCCGATCGAATCCTCGTATTGCCGCTGCTTGTAGAAGGGCGGCGTGTAGAGGGCGGCCTGGAAGTAGAGCAGCACCATCAGGGTCGCCGAGATGATGGCAACCGGCAGGCGATGGCTGCTGCGGCTGATCGGCAGATACCGGTCGACGGTCTGCGAGAGGGTAAACGTGGCGAGCAGGATGGCGGTCGCGAGCGCAGGCAGCACGTGATAGGGCCAGCCCTTGGCTTGGCCGATCGCCGACACAGCGGCGCCAATGCCGAAGGCGAGCAGCGCACGGGCAGCCATGGTCTGCGTCAGGAAGACGGCGAAGGCGCCGAAAATCAGCAGCGCCAGCAGGGTCGGCGCCATGACGTTGCCGAGCAGCACCTGGCGCCAGCCCTGATCGCCGATCGGTTCGTAGGATTCGATGGCGAGCGGAAGCACGAAATTCCCGAAGGCCGAAAAGATCGTGTACATCGAAACGAGATGCGCCACCGCCACCGCCCCGATCGACCACGGGATCTGATCGATAAAGGTCGCTCGCCAGCCGCGGCGGATCAGCAGGTAGAGTTCGACGGCGGCCGGGATGGCGAGATAGTAGGGCTTCATGGCGAAGCCCAGCCCGGCAACCAGGCCGATCGCGATCGCCGTTCCCGTTCGGGGTGAGACGCCTTCGGCGCGCGCCATCGACGCGAAGAGATAGGGCGCGGCCGCCACGAACATGAGGTGCTCGCGTTGGCCAAAATGCTCGTTCGGCAGCACCGAGAACAGGAATAGCAGGACGGGTGGCAGCAGACCTTCGGTCAGCGCGTGGTCGGCCGAAGGCACCAGGCGGATCAGTCGGCGGCAGGCATAGAAGGAGGCCGCGATTCCCATCACGACCAGGCCGGTGAACCAGAACGGCACGCTGCCCGGCAAGATCTTGGCTATCAGTACCGGCGCGGCATGGATCACGAAGGTGAGCGGCAGGTTCTCGTCGATCACGTCGACATAGAGCTTTTCGCCGCCGATCCAGCGGCCGCTCACGTCCAGAATGGCGCCGACGTCGTGATTGATCGGCGGGAAGAAGTAGCCGGTGAGCCACAGGATCGGCAGGGCGAACAGCGGCAGCAGCAACAGGCGTTCGAGGCGAGGCTGCAGGACCGGCGGCTTGGTCTGGGCGGTTGGCAAGGCGCGGCGAAGATATCATAAGCGGGCAGGGAGGCGGCAAACCCGCAATGAGACTTGGAACCGGCTGAATACGAACACATGCATGCGGTCGAGGACCGCATGTGGTGGTATCGCGGCCTGCGCGCGCTCACGACCGAACTGCTGGCCCGTGCGCTATCGCGATCCGGGGCGACCGGCCTGGTGCTCGACGCGGGATGCGGAACCGGCGGCATGATGGCGCGGCTGGCGGCGGGCGCGACCGGATCGCGCACCCTGGGGCTGGAATTCGATGCTGTCGCCGCCGGCCTGGCCGCAAACAAGTCCGGCCGGCCCGTCATTCGCGGCTCGGCCAACGAACTCCCGGTAAGGGACGGTGCGCTGGCCGCCTATCTGTCGCTCGACGTGCTCTGCCACGAAAGCGTCGAGCCCGAGCGCGCACTCGCCGAGGCGCGGCGCTGCCTGGAGCCGGGTGGTGTGGCCATTCTGAATCTGCCGGCCTATGGCTGGCTGTTGTCGGCACACGACAAGCGCGTGCACAATGCCCGACGCTTCACCCGACGACAGGCGCGTCGGCTCCTGGCTGCCAACGGCTTCCGGGTCGTGCGCGCCAGCTATTGGAACACGCTGCTTTTTCCGCTGATGCTTCTGCACCGTCTCATCGAACGCGGGGATGCCGCCTCCGACGTGCGCGATTACCCCGCCTGGCAGGACGCTTTGTTCGGCACCGCACTCGTCCTCGAGCGCCGGGCGATCGGCCTCGGCCTCAGCCTGCCTTTCGGCGGCTCCCTGATCATCGTGGCGGCCCGCGATGACTGATGCGTCGGTCGTTGCCCCCGCCCTCTCGATCGTGGTGCCGGTCTACAACGGTGCCTCGACCGTCGGCGAACTGGTTCATGCGCTGCGCGCACTCGACATCGTGGGCGGTCTCGAAATCGTGCTGGTGGTCGATGGCAGCCCCGACAACAGCCTCGACGTCTGCAAGAAGCTCGCGGCCGAGCCGGGCGCGCCAGTGACGATTTTGAGCCTCAGCCGGAACTATGGCGAGCACAACGCGGTGATGGCAGGCCTGGCGCGCGCGCGCGGCAGCTACGCCATTACGATGGACGACGATCTTCAGAACCCGCCCGGCGAGGTGAAGCGGCTGTTCGAGTATGCGCGCGACGGCGGCTACGACGCGGTCTACAC
>CAWUOG010000392.1:0-3265 GCA_963923875.1 uncultured Alphaproteobacteria bacterium | reverse complement strand
GAGCTCGCCCGCCTGCTCGACGAACTCGCCATCGACAATGTCGCCTTCGACAGGCTCGAGTCCCTGGTCGACGGCAACTTCGCCGCCCACTGGCAGAAGACCGTCGAATTCCTGTCACTGATCGGCAAGAACTGGCCCGCGATCCTGGCCGAGCGCGGCCAGATCGACGCCCTCAACCGGCGCACGCTCGGGCTGCTTGCCCAGGCCGAGCGCTGGCAGAAGTCGCCACCGGCCTTTCCGATCATCGCCGCCGGATCGACCGGCTCGCAGCCCGCCACGCGCGCCCTCCTGAAGGTCATCGCCGGCCTTCCCAACGGCTTCGTCGTCCTGCCCGGCCTCGACCGCGACATAGACGACGCGAGCTGGCAGAGCCTCGAGCCCAGCCATCCGCAGTTCGGCCTGCACGAGCTGCTGACGGCCCTTGGCCGCGAGCGCACCGAGATCGCCGACTGGCCGGGCGGCGCGTCGGTTCACGGCGGTGACCTCGCGCGCCGACGGCTGATCGCCGAGCTGATGCGGCCGGCCGAGACCAGCGAAGGCTGGTCGCGTCCAAGTCCCGCCGCGCTCGATCACGTCACGCGCGCCGACTGCGCGACCTCGCATCACGAGGCGCTGGTGATCGCGCTCGCCCTGCGCGAGGCACTGCAGACTCCCCGACGCACCGCCGCACTGGTCACGCCCGACCGCGGCCTCGCCCGGCGGGTCGCCGCCGAGCTGAGGCGCTGGAAGATCGAGATCGACGATTCGGCCGGCGAACCGCTGTTCGACACGCCGCCCGCCACCCTGCTGCGCTGCCTGTTGGCCGCGATCGAGTCCGGGTTCGCGCCGGTCGACCTGCTGGCATTGCTGAAGCACCCTCTGACGCGCCTTGGCCTCGAGCGGCCGGCACTCCTCGAGGTTGCCCGCCGGCTCGACCGCAAGGGCTTGCGCGGCCTCAAACCCGCACCGGGCCTCGAGGCGCTGTCCCTGCATATCGAGCAGGTGAAATTCGGGGCCGATGCCGACAAGCGCGCCGTGCTCGACCTGCTCGAGCGTCTGCGCCAGGCGGTAGCCCCCCTTACGGCACTCGAAAGCGGCACGGTCGATGGCTTTATCGACGCCACCATCGCTGCCGCCGAGGCGATCGCCGACCGGAGCACGCTGTGGTCGGGCGAGGCAGGCGAAGCCCTGGGTGACACGCTGGTGCGCCTGCGCGGCGCCTGGCAGAGCCATCCCCCGGTCAGCGCGGCCGAATGGCCCGCCCTGTTCGCGGCCCTGCTGACACCCGAGACCCTGCGACCCCGCTTCGGCCGCCATCCCCGGCTCGCGATCTGGGGACCGCTCGAAGCCCGCCTGCAGCGCGCCGACCTGCTGGTGCTGGGCGGGCTGAACGAAGGGACCTGGCCGCCGTCGGTCGACACCGGGCCGTGGCTCAACCGGCCGATGCGCACGGCGCTCGGTCTGCCGCAGCCCGAGCGTCGCATCGGCCTCAGTGCGCACGACTTCGCCACGGCACTGGCTGCCGAGCGCGTGCTGCTGACCCGCGCCGAGCGCGAGGGCGGCGCGCCGACCGTGCCGTCGCGCTGGCTGGCCCGCCTCGATGCGCTGTTCGGCTACGAGCCCGGCTCCAATACCGTCCCGCCGGAATACATCCAGCGTGGACGCCGGAGCTACCTGTCCTGGGCAGAGGAACTCGACGCACCCAAGGACTACAAGCCCTGGCCGCGACCGGAACCGACGCCGCCGCTCGCCGCTCGCCCCAAACGGCTCTCCGTCTCCAGCATCGAACAGTGGCGGCGCGATCCCTACGGCCTCTATGCACGGCGCATCCTGGGGCTGGACCGGCTCGATCCCCTGGAGGCCGAACTGGGCGCCGCCGACCGCGGCTCGGCCTTGCACGATGCCCTCGACGAATTCCTCCGTGAACGGCCGGACGGACGGTTGCCCGCAGAAGCGCTCGAGCGCCTGCTCGCTCTGGGCGAGAAGCATCTTGCGGGCGTCCTCGCCGCGCCGGCCGAACGCGCGTTCTGGTGGCCGCGATTCCAGCGCCTCGCACGCTGGTTCGTCGCCACCGAGGACCTGCGCCGCGCCGGCGGCGCCAAACTGCTGCGCACCGAGACCAAGGGCGCATTCATGATCGGCACCCTGACCGTCGAGGCGCGCGCCGATCGCATCGACGACACCGGTGGCGGCATCTGGGAGATCATCGACTACAAGACCGGCCGCGTACCGTCGAAGAAGGAACTGGAGGGCCTGTTTGCGCCGCAGCTTCTGCTCGAGGCCGCGATGGCGTCGAACGGCGGCTTCTCCGAGGTCAAGGGCAAGCCCAAGGGCGTGAAGCTCGCCTATTGGCAGGCCAATGGCCTGGGCGACGGCGGCAGCGAGAGGAAGATCGAAGAGGCCGACGATCTCGTGCCGAAAATGGTCGAGATGATCGCGCGCATGGTGAAGCACTTCGCCAAGCCCGGGACGCCGTACGGGGCCCTGCCCTGGCCCGAATTCATCCCGCACTTCAACGACTACACGCATCTCGAGCGCGTCGCCGAATGGTCGACCGCGGGCGGCGGCGAAACATGAGCGACAGTGCCCGAATCCTCGACTTCGCCAGCGCCCAGCAACGCCGGGCCACGTCGCCCGATCGCTCGGCGTGGGTCGAAGCCAATGCCGGCACCGGCAAGACCAAGGTACTGACCGACCGCGTCACCCGGCTGCTGCTGGCCGGCGTGAAGCCCGAGCGCATCCTTTGCCTCACTTTCACCAAGGCGGCAGCAGCCGAGATGCGCAATCGCCTCTCCGCGCAGCTCGGTCGCTGGGCGATGTCGGACGACAAGGCGCTGGACCTCGCGATCGCCAAGCTGATCGACCGGCCGCCCGAACCCGAGGAGCGCACCGTTGCCCGGCGGCTGTTCGCGCGCGTGCTCGACGCGCCGGGCGGCATCAACATCCTGACCATCCACGCCTTCTGCCAGGCCCTGCTGAAGCGCTTCCCGCTCGAAGCCGGCGTTGCGCCGGGTTTCGAGGTGATGGACGAAACCGACGCCACGCACCTCCTGCGTCAGGCGCAGGACGACCAGATCGAAGCGCTGGCCGGGCCCGACGCGCCGTCGGAGCTGAACGAAGCGCTGACACTGGTCGCGGGCAAGGTCTCGGTCGGCGAATACACCGAGCTTATGTCGGCACTGCTGCGCGAGCGCGCCTGGCTGCTGTCACGCCTGGGAAACGAAAAAGGCCTCCTGAGGGTGCGCCGGCAACTGCTGAAGCGTCTGGGTTGCGAGCGGGTGGCGAC
>CAWUOG010000391.1:0-3266 GCA_963923875.1 uncultured Alphaproteobacteria bacterium | reverse complement strand
CCCTCGCGCCGGATCGACGGTTTCAAGAAGATGGCGTCTCGATAGTCCGCCCATGACTGCCGTCTCCCTCGGCACTCCCGCCCAGCCGGGCTTCGGCGAACGCATCTGGCGGATCAATTGGGGTCTCATCCTGGTGCTGACGGCGATCGCGGGCATCGGCGTGCTGGCGCTCTATTCGGCGGCGGGCGGTCGGCCCGACCCCTGGGCGGCACGGCACGCCGTTCGATACGGTGCCGCGCTCTGTATTCTGCTGGCCGTTTGCCTGGTTCACCCCAAGGTCTGGCTCTATCTCGCCTGGCCCATCTACATCATATCGATCCTGCTGCTGGTCGCGGTCGACGTGGTCGGCAAGGTCGGGATGGGTGCGCAGCGCTGGCTGATTCTCGGGCCGATCCAGATCCAGCCCTCGGAGATCACCAAGGTCGCCGTCATCCTGGTGATCGCGCGCTACTATCACGGACTGAGCCACGAACAGGCGGCGCGCTTCCTCTATGCCTTGCCGCCCCTGTTCGTCGTGCTGGCACCGGTCGGCCTGGTGATGGTCCAGCCCGACCTCGGTACCGCCATGATGGTGCTGCTGGGCGGCGCGGCGCTGCTGTTCGTGGCCGGCGTGCGCATCTGGATGTTCCTCGCCGCCGCCGTCGCTGCAGTCGGCAGCCTGCCGTTCGCCTGGTCGTTCATGCACGAATACCAGCGCCGCCGCGTGCTCACCTTCCTCGATCCCGACCGCGACCCGCTAGGCGCCGGCTACCACATCACCCAGTCGAAGATCGCGATCGGCTCGGGCGGCCTGTTCGGCAAGGGCTTTGGCCACGGCACGCAGTCGGCGCTGAATTTCCTGCCCGAGAAGCAGACCGACTTCATCTTCACGACCTTCGTCGAGGAATGGGGCATGGTCGGCGCGCTGGTGCTGCTCGGCCTGTTCGCCCTGGTCCTCCTCTGGGGCTTCTCCATCGCACTGCGCTGCCAGCACCATTTCGGCCGGTTGATCGCGCTCGGCGTGACCTCGATGATGTTCCTCTACGTCTTCATCAACACCGCGATGGTGATGGGCCTGCTGCCGGTGGTCGGCGTGCCGCTGCCCCTGGTCAGCAACGGCGGTACCGCCATGGTCTCGGTAATGTTCGCCTGCGGCCTGCTGATCGGGATGAATGTCTACCGCGACGCGCAAATGGCGCTGCCACGCTGATCCCTGCGCGCAATTTCGTCCCAAAATCCCCGATTCTGGCCTATCGACAAGGCCCCATCGCCTTGCTAAACCCCGCGCCTCTCCGGAGATTGGGCGATTAGCTCAGTTGGTAGAGCAGCTGACTCTTAATCAGCGGGTCGTAGGTTCGAGCCCTACATCGCCCACCAATCCCCGAGACTTGGAAGCCCCGCCCCGCGGGGCTTTTTTCTTTGAGGCAGCGGCCAGGACCGTTGGCCACGGCAATGTGCGGCGAAAGCGACCCGCTACCGGCGCCTGCTTCCAACAGGGGATCAAGTGGGAACTCAGGACAACAGGCCGGGTACGTGTCGAGCGGGACAGCTCGCTCCCATCTAGGGCAGACGGTCGCGGATGGCCTGCAAGTTCAGGCTACGGTCGATGATGCGATCGAGCCATCGGTCCGGCAGCATTCGCGGGATGTGCCAGAATTTGATCGGCTGGTCGGGGATGGCGTAGCGCGTGCGCGGTCGTCTGGCCTCGAGCGCCTCGGCGATGCGCCGCGTCACCGCCGAGGTGGGTAGCGCCGCCCGGCGATTGTCCATCGGGTTGAAGGACTTCAGCAGGTCGCCGTAGTCGCTACCGTCGTAGGTGGTCTGCACGTGAACCGCCTTGTCCCAGATGGGCGTGTCGATCGCGCCGGGCTCGATGACCACGACGTCGATGCCGTAGATCAGCAACTCGCGCCGCAGAGAGTCGGATAGCGCTTCCAGAGCATGCTTGGAGGCGGCATAGGCGCCGACGAAGGGAAACGCGATGCGCCCGCTGACCGAACTCATGTTGACGATGCGGCCGGGCCGGTCGGAGGCATCCTTCGGCCGGCGCAGCAGGGGCAGAAAGGCCTGCACGGCATGCACCACGCCCATTACGTTGACTTCGAGATGCCGGCGCACGACTTCCGCGGGCTGGACGCTGAGCGGACCCGGGTCGCACAGCCCGGCATTGTTGACCAGGCCGAACAGTCCTGTCCCGGCCAGCGCCTCACGCACCAGCTCGGCCGCCCGCCGGACTTCGGCCTCGTCGGTGACGTCTAGGAGCAGCGGCTGAAACCGCTCGCCCAGTTCACCGCGCAGGGCTTCACCCTGCTCGACACGCCGTACGCTGCCGAAGACCCTGTAGCCGCGGCGGCACAGATCCGCTGCAGTGGCGTATCCGATGCCGGTCGAAACGCCGGTGACGACGACGGACTTCATGAGGACCCCATTCTTCTTGCCCGACCGGGCCGACCGTTGGATGTGTTCGATCGTTGGAATGCAGGTCCGACAATGTCAATTCATGACCGCGCCACGGCAGGCACCTTTACGCGCGGCCGGCCTCGGCCTCGCGCTGGAAGAACAGCAGGTCGAGCACCAGGTCGCGTCGGCCGAAGCTGCACAAGATGGTGTGCGCCTGACCGCGATGATGGGCCTGGTGATTGAAGAAATGCGCCAGGGCCGGTGCGAGCGGCTGCACGAATTCCTCGGGCGTCGAGACGCGGCGATAGCTGATCGTGCCGGCGAGCTTCTGTTCGGTAAGGCTGTCGATATACGCGATGATGCGCCGGTCCTCGGCTTCACGTGCCGCGCGCAAGCCGGGAAGCGTGTCGTGGTGGATTGCATCGAGCCTGGTCGGCGAGGGGCCCTCCCCGGTGAAGCGGTGCATCCACACCCAGTCCGCCGTCAGCAGGTGGTTCAGGGTGCCGTGCATCGACTTGAAGAACGCGCCGCGATCGGCGCGGTAGTCAGCGTCGCTCAATTGAGCAGCCGCGTCGTACAGGCGGCGGTTCGCCCAAGTATTGTAGCGGGCGAAGGCGGCATAGTGTTCTTTCATGCCGGCCATGATGGGCGCCCGCCGTCAGGCTGCAAGATTGATTGGTTGTTTCAATCCTTGTTGGCGCCATCTAGCCACGATAGCCGCGCTTGCCGTGGTCGCGCAGCCACAGCCGCACCAGGTGCCGCTTCTTCTCAGGCTCGGGGTGGTCGACGAACTCGGTGCGGGCATGCCCGGTGGCGCGGTTGTTCACGTACTGGATCTGGCCCGCCTCGAAGCTCAGTTCGACATGCAGCTCGGGCTGGTCGAACAC
>CAWUOG010000390.1:0-3269 GCA_963923875.1 uncultured Alphaproteobacteria bacterium | reverse complement strand
CGGTCAGCACCAGCAGGTAGGGAATGAACCACAGATGGTGCCAGCTCAGGTTTCCCGCCGGGTAGAAGCCGTCGAACAGATGGAACTGGAAGTCGAGGTAGGAGCCGTGGAACTGCCCGCGCTGCAGGCGCTCGTAATAGACCTGCGGCGGCACGATCACGAGCACGCCGAATATCAGGGGAATGCCGAGGCGGCGCAGCCGCTCGCGCAGGATCTCGCGCGGCCGGTGGCGCGACAGGGCGAGCATCAGCGCGGCGCCGGACACCACGAACACCAGCGCGACCCGCCAGCGCCAGAGGAAGCTGAGGAAATCGCCCAGCAGCACCGAGCGATGCGGATCGTTGACATGCCACGGCCAGGAGCTGAACCCGAGGCACGAATGAAACAGCATCATCAGCCCGATGGCGACGATGCGAAGCCAGTCGAATTCCGCCCGTCTCGCCGAACGCTCCGCCAACGCCACTCTCCCCCGGTCTCTCTCCCGCTCGTCGCTCCAGCCGCTGTTTCAGCCGTTACCGGAGCACCCGGACGGCGGTGATGCCGCCGTCCAGGCCGTTTGGATCGATCTACCCGCGATTGTGATGAGGGCGCTGCATGCCGCCCATTCCCATCCCCATCCGCATCGGCTTGTCGAAGATCGCCTTCTGCTCGGGCGTCAGCGCGGCATAGAGTGCCTGCAGCGACGGCTTGACCGCTTCGAGTGACGCAAGGCGCGCCTTCATCATGTCCTCGCGCATCGTCATGCGCTCCATGTAGGTCGGCGGCGTCTTGACCTCGGCGGGCAGGGTGGCGCAGCGCGCCTTGTCCTTGGCGCTCGCCTCGTCGGCGGCCTTCTCGAAATTATTCCAAGCGGTCATCTGCTCCGGCTTCAGGTCGAGCCGTGCCTTGAGGTAGGCGCGGTTGCCGATGCGGCGGGCAACCTGCTCGGTGCACATGTCCTTGGGCGAGAAGGCCGGCATGGCCATGCCGCCCATCGGACCCTGACCCATCATGCCCCCCATGGGACCATGGCCCATCATGCCAGGGCCTCCCATGCCCTGACCCATCGCGCCGGGACCCATCGCGCCGGGACCCATCGCACCGGGACCCATGGGGCCGGTCTGCGGAGCCGGGCTGCCGCCGGTCGCCGGGGGCGTCACTGTCGGGGGGGCAGCCGGCGGGGCCGCCTGGGCCAGTTGCGGCTGCAGATCGACAGTGCCGCCGAGGGGGGTGTCCGTGGCGGCAGCCGAACCGATCCAGGCGAGACCGCCCGCCAGCGCCAACGCGGCGGGAGCGGCCAGAAGGCGCAGGAGTGGGAGGCGGGTGGTCATTTCAGGCTCTCCTCGAGAGGATTGGGAACGTTCTATCCCCAGTACGAGCCTGGACGGGCAAACGTGCCCGCTAGGTGTTAGGTATTTGTAAGCTTATCCACTGCGCGAACTGGGCGCGTTGTTCGGCCGTCATGTGCAGGCCTTCCTTGGTCCGTCGCCACAGGATGTCGTCGGCCTCGACCGCCCATTCATCGCGCATGAAATAGCGCGCCTCGACCTCATACAGGTTGCCGCCGAAGTGACGGCCGAGATCGGCGACAGTCCTCACGTTTTCCAGAAGTTCGTCGAGGCCCGCGCCATGGCGCCGCGCGAGCACGCGGACGAGGGTCGCGGGAAGTTGCGACTTCACGGCCTGCGCACCGGCGACGAAGCGCTCGAATGCCTCCTCGAAGGTCGGCGCATCCGGCAACTCGCCGTCGATCAACGGCTTGTGCGCCGTCCAGGGACCGCCCATCTGCGGAAAGAATTTCTGCAGATCCTGCAGGGCGTGCTCGGCCAGCTTGCGGTAGGTCGTGAGCTTGCCGCCGAACACCGAGAGCAGGGGGGCCGAGGCGCCGCCGGGAACGGGCGGTGCGTCGACCTCGAGGTGATAGTCGCGAGTCACGGCGGAGGGATTGTCGTCGCCGTCGTCGAACAGCGGACGCACGCCGGAGTAGGTCCACACCACGTCGGCCGGGGTGACCGGCTTGGCCATGTAGTGACTGGTCAGCTCGCAGAGATAGGCGATCTCCTCCGCCGTGCAGCGCGGTTCGGTGCCGTACTCGACTTCGATATCCGTGGTGCCGATCAGCGAGAACTCGCGTTCGTAGGGAATCACGAAAGCGATGCGGTTGTCCTTGTTCTGCAGGATGAAGGCGTGATCGCCGTCATGCAGGCGCGGCACGACGATGTGGCTGCCCTTCACCAGGCGCACGCGCTTGGGCGTCTTCACCTGGGTCTGTTCGTCGAGGAAGTGCTTCACCCACGGTCCGCAGGCGTTGACCAGGCCGCGCGACTGCAGCGAGACCTTCGTGCCGTTCGGGCCCTCGAGCTCGATGTCCCACAGCTTGCCGTCGGCGCTGCGCCGTGCCGAAACGCAGCGGTGCCGGGCATAGATCGAGGCGCCCATCTCGCGCGCCGACTTGATGTTGGTGATCACCAGCCGCGCATCGTCGACCCAGCCGTCCGAATAGACGAAGCCGTTCCGGAACCCGGGCTTCAGGCCCTTGCCCCATTTGGAGCGCTCGAGGTCGACCGACTGCGATTTCGGCAGCGTCATGTGCCAGTCGAGATGGTCGTAGAGAAAAAGGCCCAGCCGCAGCATCCAGCGTGGCCGCAGGTGCGGCTCGTGCGGCAGCACGAAGCGCAGCGGCCAGGTGATGTGCGGCGCCTTGGCCAGCAGCACTTCGCGTTCGGTCAGTGCCTCGCGCACCAGGCGGAACTCGTACTGCTCCAGATAGCGCAGGCCGCCATGGATCAGCTTGGTCGCGTTGGAGGAGGTGGCGCTGGCGAAATCGTTCATTTCGCAGAGGCCGACCTTCAGCGTACGGCCCACGGCGTCGCAGGCGATTCCAGCCCCGTTGATCCCGCCCCCGACCACGAACAGGTCGAACAGACGGTCGTCCCTTCCATTCATGGGAATGACATATAAAGCACAATGCCGCTGGCTGAAATCAGCCAGCGGCATTGTGCCGAGACGAGGGAGACGCAGGTGGCGTGCGCTTTCGTTCGAATGGACGCCTGCGGTTCCATCTGAACGAAGGCGCCGAATACCCTGCTTGACCACGTCCTGCTCGCACCGCAAAAGGCCGCATGGGCTTTCTGCTCAAGATCATCCTGTTCGGCGTTGCCGTATATGCCGCCTGGAAGACGTTGGCGCGCTGGAAGGGGCTGTACGACCGCTTCATCGGCAATCCGCCCCCGGCCCCGCAGCGACATAAGTCCCGCAGATGGCGCAGGCACTGGCATCGGAAATCAGCG
>CAWUOG010000389.1:0-3279 GCA_963923875.1 uncultured Alphaproteobacteria bacterium | reverse complement strand
CATGTCGGGCAGGCCGATGTCGAGCAGGACGGCGTCGTAGTGGGCAAGCTTGGCCTTTTCCAGCCCCTCGGCGGCGGTGCCGACCTGGATGGTGGTGAAGCCGTCATAGAGGTCGAGTTGCTCGGCCAGCACGGTGCGCAACGCCTGGTCGTCGTCGACGAGCAGGATCTTCTTGCCCCGATTGTTGGCGGCCACGCCGCCGCCGCTGACTGAGACGTTCATATACCTATTTTAAGCCCCGGCATGGTAAAGAGAAAGGCATGGTTGCCGGTCAAGCTCTCTCCCCCGCGACGCAGGCGCAGGCTGCCGTCGAGCGCGCCATGGCCGAACTGCGCCGCGGCGGCATCGTCATGTTGCGCGACGAGGACGGCTCGGGCGGCCTGGTGATCGCCGCCGAATCCTGCGGGCCCCGCGCGCTTCAGCGGCTGCAGGGCCTGGCCCAGGACGCACCGGTGCTCGTGACCACCCGCCGCCGCGTCGAGGCGATCGGCATGGAGATTCCGCCGCATATCGCGGGCGGCATGGGCGAGACCAACAAGCCGATCACGCTCGACCTGCCCGAAGGCGTGCCGGTCGACATCATCCTGCGCCCGCACGAAAACGAAGGGGCGGGCCGTCACGTCGCGCTGCGCCACCTGTCGCGGCCGATCGCCAGCCACGCCCCGCGCATCGCCGAGACCGCGATCGAGCTCGCCAAGCTGTCGCGGCTGCTGCCCGCAGTGGCCCTCGGACCGCTGAGCCGCGACCCCGGCAACAAGCGCCGCGACTGGGCGCGCGAGCAGGACATCGTCTATGTCGATGTCGCCGCCGTCCTCGGCTACGAGGAGACCGCCTCGCGCAACCTGCAACAGGTCGCGCAGGCGCACGTGCCGCTCGAGGGCGCCGAGAACGCGCGCATCCTCGCCTGGCGTCCAAGCGACGGCGGCAAGGAGCATCTCGCGATCGTGGTCGGCGAGATCGACCCGACCGAACCGGTGCTGATCCGCCTCCATTCCGAATGCTTCACCGGCGACCTGCTGGGCTCGCTGCGCTGCGACTGCGGCGTGCAGCTGCGGGGCGCCATCGCCGAACTGGCGAAGCAGGGCTCGGGCGTACTTCTTTATCTTGCGCAGGAAGGCCGTGGCATCGGCCTGGTCAACAAGCTGCGCGCCTACGAGCTGCAGGACGACGGCTTCGACACGATCGACGCCAACGAGCAGCTGGGCTTCGACGCCGACGAGCGCATCTACGCTCCGGCCGCCACGATGCTCTCGCGCATGGGCATCAAGCGCGTCCGGCTGATGACCAACAACCCGGAAAAGATTTCACAGCTCGAGCGCTACGGCATCGAAGTCGCCGAACGCGTCGCCCATGCTTTTCCTGCCAACGGGCATAACGAAAACTATCTCAGGACCAAGGCCGAACGCGCCGGCCACCTGTTGTAGGCTCGCCAGGACGGCGGCAACGGCGCTGCCGAAGGAGTCCTGAACATGCGCGTCGGCGTTCCCACCGAGATCAAGGACCACGAGGACCGCGTCGGCCTGGTGCCGTCGTCGGTCGCCGAGCTGGTGCATCACGGCCACGAGGTGCTGGTGCAGAAGGGCGCGGGCGATGCCGCCGGCCTGACCGACGATCAGTATGTCGCGGCAGGTGCCAGGATCGCCGCCGACGCCGACGAGATCTTCCGGGCGTGCGACCTGGTGGTGAAGGTGAAGGAACCGCTCGCCCCCGAGCGCAAGAAGCTGCGGCCGGGCCAGGTGCTGTTCACCTATCTCCATCTCGCGCCCGATCCCGAGCAGACGCGCGAGCTGATGCAAAGCGGCGCCACCGCCATCGCCTACGAGACCGTGACCTCGCCGTCGGGCGGCCTGCCGCTGCTGACGCCGATGTCGGAGATCGCCGGCCGCCTGGCCCCCCAGGTCGGCGCGCGCTACCTCGAGCGCACCTCCGGCGGCCGCGGCGTGCTTCTGGGGGGCGTGCCGGGCGTGCCGCCGGCCGACGTCGTCGTGCTGGGCGGCGGCGTCTCGGGCACGCATGCCGCCACCATCGCCCTCGGCATGGGCGCGATCGTCACCGTGGTCGACCGCTCGGCCGAGGTGCTGCGGCGCATCGCCGTCCAGCTGCCCGACGCGCGCACCATCTTCTCGACCCGCGATGCCCTGAAGGAAGTCGTGCGCCGCGCCGACCTGTTGATCGGCGCCGTGCTCGTGCCGGGCGCCGCCGCGCCCAAACTGGTGACCCGGGAGATGGTGAAATCGATGAAGCCCGCCAGCGTCATCGTCGACATCGCCATCGACCAGGGCGGCTGCTGCGAGACGTCCAAGCCGACCTCGCATTCGCACCCGGTCTATGTCGAGGAAGGCGTGACGCATTTCTGCGTCACCAACATGCCGGGCGCGGTCGCCCGCACCTCGACCTTCGCGCTGAACAACGCCACCCTGCCCTTCGTGCTGGCGCTGGCCGACAAGGGCTGGCGCAAGGCGATCGCCGAGGACCCGCACCTGCGCAACGGCCTCAACATCCACGCCGGCAAGGTGACGTGCCGCCCGGTCGCCGAGGCGCTCGGCCTGCCCTACACCGCGCCGGACAGCCTGCCGGCCTGAGAGACGACATGAGCGACAATCTCGTCCTGGTGTTCGACCTGGAGACCGTCCCCGACGTCCAGGCCTGGGCCGCCGCGACGGGACTGCACGGTCACGCCGAGAAGAGCCTGCGCGAGCAGATGGGCGACAAGTTCCCGCGCCAGATCTTCCATCGCATCGTCTGTCTCGGCGCGCTGCTCGCCGACCGCGGCGCCGATGGCGTGTGGCGCGCCACGGCGCTGGAGGCGCCGACCCTGGACCAACGCGGCGAGCGCGACCTGATCCAGGACTTCGTCGATCGGATCGACCAGCTGAAGCCCCGGCTGGTGACCTTCAACGGCAGTTCGTTCGACCTGCCGGTGCTGCGCTACCGCGCCATGATGCACCAGGTGAGCGCGCCCGGCCTCGCCGCACGACGCTACTTCGACCGCTTCGCCGGCGACACGGTCGATCTCTGCGACCTGCTGTCGAGCTACGACAACCACCACCGGGTCAGCCTGCACCAGCTCGCGCGCGTGCTCGGCCTGCCCGGCAAGCCCGAGGGTGTCGACGGCGGCGCGGTCGAACATCTGTTCCGCGACGGCCGGCACAAGGACATCTCCGATTACTGTCGCAGCGACGTGATCAACACCTATCGTGCCTGGCTGCGCTACGAGCTGTTCCGCGGCGCCCTGGGCGAGGTCGAGTTCGCCGCCAGCGAGGCGGATTTCGCCGCCTT
>CAWUOG010000388.1:0-3285 GCA_963923875.1 uncultured Alphaproteobacteria bacterium | reverse complement strand
AGGACACGCACCATGGCCGATGCCACCCCCGCCACCGCGCTGGAACTGCGCTCGCTGATCAAGAAGACCGGCGAACTCGAACTGTCGCTCGCCAAGGTGTCGGTGCCCGAGCCCGGGCCGGACCAGGTGCTGGTCAAGGTCGAGGCGACGCCGATCAATCCGTCCGATCTCGGCCTGCTGCTCGGTCCTGCCGACATGAGCCAGGCGCAGGTAAGCGGCAGCGGCGATGGCATCGTGGTGAAGGCCAAGGTGTCCGAGGCGGCCCTTCCATTTCTCGCCGCGCGCCTCGACAAGTCGATGCCGGTCGGCAACGAGGCCGCCGGCACGGTCGTGAAGGCCGGCAGCTCCGAAGCCGCGCAGGCGCTCAAGGGCAAGCTGGTCTCGATGGTCGGCGGCGCGATGTACACCCAGTACCGCCTGCTCAACGCGCGCGACTGCCAGCCGCTGCCCGCCGGCACGACAGCCGCCGAAGGCGCGTCGTGGTTCGTCAATCCGCTGACCGCGCTCGGCATGACCGAGACGATGAAGCGCGAGGGCCACAAGGCGCTGATCCACACCGCCGCCGCCTCGAACCTCGGCCAGATGCTGAACAAGATCTGTCTCAAGGACGGCATCGGCCTAGTCAATATCGTGCGCTCGACGGCGCAGGCGAAGATCCTGAAGGACATCGGTGCGAAGCACGTGGTCGACAGCACCTCGCCGAAATTCATGGACGAGCTGGTGCAGGCCCTGGTCGAGACCGGCGCCACCATCGCCTTCGATGCGATCGGCGGCGGCAAGCTCGCCAGCCAGATCCTGACGGCGATGGAAATCGCGCTGAACAAGACGGCCAAGGAATACAGCCGCTACGGCTCGAGCACCCACAAGCAGGTCTATATCTATGGCAGCCTGGCGATGGGGCCGGTCGAGTTGACCCGCAACTACGGCATGGCCTGGGGCGTCGGTGGCTGGCTGCTGACCCCGTTCCTGCAGAAGATCGGCCGGCCCGAGCAGGTGCGGCTGCGCGAACGCGTGGTCAACGAACTCAAGACCACCTTTGCCAGCCACTACACCAGGACGATCTCGCTGGCCGAGGCGCTCGATCCCAGGAACATCGCCATCTACAACAAGCGCGCGACCGGCGAGAAGTACCTGATCAATCCCAACAAGTAGCGCCCCGGGGATGACATACGGAGGGACGACATAGCGTTCGAGGACGCAAACTGGGACGAACTGCACCGGCAGGGCTTCACGGTCGTCTCCGGCGCCGTGTCGCCTGCGCTGCTGTCGGCCGCGCAGGCGACGGCCGCCCGGCTCAACGCGACGCATCCGGATCCGGGCTGGGAGCGCAGCCGGAACGAGACCTGGCGCGAGATTCGCGACTGCCAGCATCCGGACTTCGTCACGGTCGTCGAGACCGTGCTCGATCCGCTGGCGGGGGAGATTCTCGAGAGCGTCAACAGGCCCGAGCGCATCCAGCTCGCCTCGACCCTGCCGGGCTTTGCCACCAAGGGCATCGTCGGCCGGCACTTCCATATCGACGGCGGCACCAAGCCGTCGCTCGCGGTCTTCAACTTCCTGTTTGGCGTGGCGTTGACCGACGTGACGTCCGACACTGCCGGCGGCTTCCATGTGCTGCCCGGCTCGCACTATGCCTTCGCCGGGTTCTTTGCCGCGCATCTGGCCGACAGCCAAATGACTCACGGCGAGGTCAACTGGGGCGAGGTGAAGACCGCCGCCCAGCAGAAATTCCTGACGCCCGACATGGTCGTGCCGCAGCTCAGGGCCGGTGACGTGATCGTCGCGCACAGCTTCCTCGCGCACGGCACCTCGGCCAACATGGGTTCGGTGCGGCGCGACATGATCTTCCAGCGGCGCGCCGCACTGCCCCTCTGCGGTCCCGATCCTGCGTCCATCCTGCCCGAGCGCGAGGCGTTCATGCGCGATCCCTGGCTTTTCTTCCGGCGGAGACCTCGATGACGAATGAAACCGGCCACAGCGTGCGCGCCCGCGCGCCCTACCAGCCGATCCACAAGCGGCCGAAACTGGTCCTGCCGAACAAGGCGAGGGTCGCGGTGTGGACCATCGTCAATGTCGAGAACTGGAGCCCGCTCGCCGCCATGCCGCGCACGGTGCTGCCGCCACCGATGGGGCAGCCTCTGTTGCCCGACGTGCCGAACTGGGCGTGGCACGAATACGGCATGCGGGTGGGCTTCTGGCGCTTCCTCGACGTGCTGAACAAGCGCGGCCTCAGGCCAACCTTCGCCGTCAACGGCACGGCGATCGACCTCTATCGTGAGGCCTGCGAGGCGGCGCGCGACGCGGACTGGGACTTCATGGGCCACGGCTTCGTGCAGAAGCCGATGCATCGGGTCGACGACCAGCGCCGGGCGATCGCCGATACCGTCGCCGCGATCGCGAGCTTCACCGGCAGGAAGCCGCGCGGCTGGGAGAGCCCCGGCCTCACCGAGACCGACGAAACGCTCGACCTGCTGGCCGAGGCCGGCATCGAGTACGTCGCCGACTGGGTGATGGACGAGCAGCCGGTCACGCTCGCCACGAAGCACGGCCCGGTCGTCTCGGTACCCTACACGGTCGAAATCAACGACGTGGTGATCAGCGCCGTCGAGAAGCAGCCCTCGGAGGAGATTTTCCGGCGCGGGCGCGACCAGTTCGATCGCCTGTATCTCGACGGCGCCACCGCGCCGCGGGTGATGGCGATCTCGATCCATCCCTATCTCACCGGCGTGCCGCACCGGATCAAGTATCTCGAGATGCTCTACGACTACATTCTCGGCCATCACGAAAAGCACGGGGGCGTCGTGATGTGGACGGGCGCGGAAATCCTCGACTGGTACCGCGGGCAGACGAAGTAGCCACGCCTGTCCTCCCGGCGCGCCGCTTGGGGAGGAATATCGGGCGGCCGCCCCTAGACCACAGCAACCGCCTCGATCGAGATCAGCACGCCCGGGATTTCCGGCCCGAGCCGCGCCACGGCGCGTGCCGGCTTGTTCCCCGGAAAGAACTCGGCATAGGCCTCGTTCATGCCGGCGAAATCCTGCGGCCGCGCGATCAGGATCGTCACCTTCACGAGCTTGTCGAGGCCGGAGCCGGCAGTCTTCAGCACGGTCTCCACGTTGCGCATGGCCTGACGCGTCTGCTCCTGGATCGTGGTCCCCACGACCTCGAGCGCTCCGCCGCCGGGCCGCACTGCCGCCTGACCGGCGACGAACACGAAGCCGTTGGCCACGACGGCATGGCTGTACGGCGAATGCGACGGCGGATAGCCCGGCACGTCGACGACAT
>CAWUOG010000387.1:0-3288 GCA_963923875.1 uncultured Alphaproteobacteria bacterium | reverse complement strand
TTGGAGCGGGCGAAGGGATTCGAACCCTCGACCCCGACCTTGGCAAGGTCGTGCTCTACCCCTGAGCTACGCCCGCGCTCCGTATCCGGCCGGGTAGGTTGCCGGAAGGCGCCGTTGATAGGGGGTTTCGCCGCCCTTTGCAAGTCCGCGAAAACTAGCCGCGATCCAGCAAAAGCTGCAGGTATTTGCCGTATTCGCTGGTCCTGATCGGTTCGATCAGGCGGGCGAGGCCGGCATTGTCGATATAGCCCTTGCGCCAGGCGACCTCCTCCGGGCTGCCGATCTGCAGGCCCTGGCGCTCCTCGACGGTTTCGACGAACTGCGCCGCGCGCAGCAGGCTCGAGGGGCTGCCGGTGTCGAGCCAGGCATAGCCGCGGCCGAGCTTCTCGACCGTCAGGCGGCCGGCCTTGAGATAGTGCGCATTGACGTCGCTGATCTCGAGTTCGCCGCGGGCCGAGCGCGGAATTTGCGCGGCCACGTCGCAGACATCGGCATCGTAGAAATAGAGGCCGGTCACCGCCCAGTTCGAGCGCGGCGCCTTGGGCTTCTCGACGATGCTGACCGGCCGGTCGGCGGCGTCGAACTCGACCACGCCGTAGGCCGACGGGTCGGCCACCCAGTAGGCATAGACCACCGCGCCGCTTCCTTTGGCGCCGCGCTCGGCCATCGCCGGCAGCGAATCGCCGTAGAAGAGGTTGTCGCCCAGGATGAGGCCGACCCGGTCATTGCCGATGAACTGCCGGCCGATCAGGAAGACCTCGGCGATGCCGCCGGGCCTGGGTTGGGTGGCGTAGGAGATCTCCAGCCCCCACTGACGCCCGTCGCCGAACAGGCGACGATAGGACTCCTCGTCGGCCGGATTGACCACCAGCAGGATCTCGCGGCACCCCGCCAGCATCATCGTGGTCAGCGGGTAGTAGACCATCGGCTTGTTGTAGACGGGCAGAAGCTGCTTGTTGGCCGCCCGTGTCATCGGGTAAAGCCGCGTGCCGCTGCCGCCGCTCAGGACGATGCCTTTCATGCGTCTGATGTAACCCGATGCTCACCCCGCAACAACTCTTCGACCGACTCGCCGAGCTGGGCATCGCCCACCAGACGGTCGAGCACCCGCCGGTGTTCACCGTCGAGGAGGCCAAGGCCCATCGTGGCGTGCTGCCCGGCCATCACATCAAGAACCTCTTCCTGCGCAACAAGAAGGAGGAGATGTGGCTGGTCGTGGCGCTGGAGGACCGCACCATCGACCTCAGGAAGCTGGGCGAGAGACTCGGCGCGGGCCGCCTGTCCTTCGGCAGCCCGGAGCGGCTGCGCAAGTATCTCGGGGTCGAGCCGGGCTCGGTGACGCCGCTCTCGGTGATCAACGACAGCGACCATCAGGTCCGACTGGTGCTCGACCAGGGACTGAAGGACGGCGGACCGATCAACGCCCATCCTCTCACCAACACCATGACCTCGGCGATTGCCTTCGCGAACCTGCTGCGCTTCTTCGCGGCGACGGGCCACGAACCCGCCTGGCTCGACCTTGGCGGGGCCTGAGCGGCACGCCGGCAGCAATTCGCGCTACACTGCGGACACGATGAAGCGACGGACCTTGCTGGCTGCCCTGCCTCTGCTCGCGGCGCCGGCCAACGCCGCCGCCAGGCTCAAGGCCGTGGCGACGTTCTCGATCCTCGCCGACTTCCTGCGCGAAGTGGGCGGCGAGGATGTCGAGGTCGCTTCGCTGGTCGGTCCGGACGCCGATGTGCATTCCTTCCAGCCGACGCCGCGCGAGGCGCGGCTGCTCGCCTCGGCCAGCCTGCTGGTCAGCAACGGCCTGGGCTTCGAGGGCTGGCTCGACCGGCTGGCCGACGCCGCCGCCTTCAGGGGCCAGAGGATCGTCGCGGCGGCGGACCTGCCCGCGGGAACCAATCCGCATGCCTGGCTCGATATCGCGGTCGCGCGCCGCTACGTCGCCGCCATTGCCGACGGCCTCGCCAAGGCCGATCCGGCACACGCCAACGCCTATCGCGCGCGCGCCGCGGCCTACGATCACAGGCTCGCCGCCCTCGACGCGTGGGTACGCACCGAAATCGCCAAGGTGCCCGAGGGCAAGCGTCGCGCCATCGTCGGCCACCAATCGTTCGACGCCTTTGGACGCGCCTACGGCGTGGAAATGCTGGCAATCCGCCATGGTGCACACGACCACGAACCGTCGGCACGCGACCTGGCCGAGCTGATCCGGCTGGCCCGGCGCCAGAACATCAAGGCGGTGTTCGTCGAGCATCTCGCCAACCCCGCCCTGCCCGCGGAGATCGCCCGCGACATCGGCGTGACGCTGGGACCGCCGCTCTACAGCGACGCGCTCTCGGATGCGTCCGGGCCGGCTGCGACCTACGAGGCGATGATGCGCTACGACACGGCCACCCTGGTGGCCGGGATGCAGAAGAACTAGAGGGCGCTACACGGCCGCGAAGGGCAGTCCCGACGCGCGGCGCGCTTCCTGCAGTGTGTTGTACATCAGGCAGGCGACCGTCATGGGGCCGACGCCGCCCGGCACCGGCGTGAGATGGCCTGCGACCGCCCTGGCTTCGGCGAACGCGACGTCGCCCACCAGCCGGGTCTTCCCACCTTCGGCCGGAATGCGATTGATGCCCACGTCGATCACCGCCGCACCGGGCTTGATCCAGTCGCCGCGCACGAACTCCGGCTTGCCGATCGCCACGACGAGGATGTCGGCGCTGCGGCACACCGCCGGCAGGTCGCGGGTGCGCGAATGGGTGATGGTCACGGTGCAATCCATGCGCAGCAGCAGCTGCGCCACCGGGCGGCCGACCAGGGTGGAGCGACCGACGATCACCGCGTTGCGGCCGGCCAGCGATCCCAGCGCATCCGCCAGCAGCATCGAGCAGCCGAGCGGCGTGCACGGCACCGGAAAATCGAGCGGCGCACCGGCCGCGATCGAGCCCAGTCGCCCGACATTGATCGGATGGAAGCCGTCGACGTCCTTGTTGGGATCGATCGCCAGCAGGATCTTCGGCGTGTCGATGTGCTTGGGCAGCGGCAGCTGCACCAGGATCCCATTGACGCTGCGATCGGCATTGAGCCGTGCGATCAGCGCCAGCAACTCGGCCTCGGTCGTTTCGGCGGGCAGGCGATGGTCGAAACTCGCCATGCCGAGTTCGGATGCCGTCTTGCCCTTGCTGCGGACATAGACCTCGCTCGCCGGATCGGCGCCGACCAGCACCGTCGCAAGACCTGGCTTGGCGCCGCCGCTGGTGGCGAGTTCGGCGACGCCCTTCGCGACGCGTGTCC
>CAWUOG010000386.1:0-3288 GCA_963923875.1 uncultured Alphaproteobacteria bacterium | reverse complement strand
TTCATGGTCGAGGCGCGCCTCGTGGCTCTTCATCCAGTTGACGTTGCCCAGGATCGTGTTGATCTCGCCGTTGTGCGCCAACACGCGGAACGGCTGCGCCAGCTTCCATTGCGGGAAGGTGTTGGTCGAATAGCGCTGATGGAAGATCGCGAAGCGCGACACGAAGCGCTCGTCGAGCAGGTCGGGATAGAAGGCCGACAGATGCTCGGCGAGAAACATGCCCTTGTAGATCAGCGAGCGGCAGGAGAGCGAGCAGACGTAGAACTCGGCGATGTTCTCGGCGATCGCCGCCTTCTCCATGCGCCGGCGCAATATGTAGAGCTGCTTCTCGAACTCGCGGTTGTCGAGCTTGGGGTCGCCGCGGCCGATCAGGATCTGCTCGATCTCGGGCCGCGTGGCGTTGGCCTTCTCGCCGATCACCGATATGTCGACCGGTACCTGGCGCCAGCCCAGGATCTGGTGGCCGGCGCGCAGGATCTCGGCTTCGACGATGATGCGGCAGCGTTCCTGGGCACCGAGGTCGGTGCGCGGCAGGAACACCGTGCCGACCGCGACGCGACCGCCCTGGACGTCCTGGCCGCTCGAGTCGCGGATGTATTCCTTGAAGAAATCCTGCGGGATTTCGACGTGGATGCCGGCGCCGTCACCGGTCTTGCCGTCGGCGTCGACGGCGCCGCGATGCCATACCGCCTTCAGGGCATCGATGCCCGCCACGACGACGTCACGGCGACGCTTGCCGTCCAGTGCCACGACCAGGCCGACGCCGCAGGAATCGGATCCTTCGGCGGGGTTGTAGCCATAGGCATCGGTGAGGCGTTGCGTGCCTTCGAGATACTGCGTGACGAATTCGTTGGCGGACATGGACATACCTTTCCGACCCCTCCGGCGCTTCGCGCCGCCTCCCCATCCGAATGGGAAGGACAGCTTGCCTCCCCCGTCGGCGGGGGAGATGCCCGCGTCTGACGCGGGCGGAGGGGTCATCGTCTTACGTGTCGGAGAAGAGCTTCCCGGCCTCGGCCCAGTTCTCTTTCTTGACGTCGGTCAGGATGATCTGGACCGCGTCGGGCGTGCAGCCGAGCGCCTTGCAGGTGGCGTCGGTCAGTTCCTTCGCCAGTTTGCGCCGCTGCTCGGTCGTGCGGCCCTCGAACATCTGGACGTTGATCATCGGCATGGTCTCTCTCCCTTTCAGTACTTGTGGTCGATCGTGACGTGGCCGGGCTGGCTGGCGACGCGGGCCAGCCACGCGCTCACCTGCGGATAGTTGTCGAGATTGAAGCCGCCCTCGCCCGCGACGTGGGTGTAGGCATAGAGCGCGATGTCGGCGAGACCGTAGCGGCCGCCGACGAAATACTGGTTCCGCGCCAGATGCTGCTCCATCACGCCCAACGCGTCATAGCCGCGCTGCATGCGTCCGGGCAGCTCCATCTCCTGCAGCGGCGAGAGCTTCGGCAGGAAGTGCTTCCAGAAGCGCGCCACGGCGATGTAGGGCTCGTGGCTGTACTGCTCGAAGAACATCCATTGCAGGGTCTGTGCGCGCTCGAGCCGGTTCGCCGGCGCGAACTTCGTGCCTTCGGCCAGGTACCACATGATGGCGTCCGACTCGAAAAGGAACGTGCCGTCCTCGAGTTCGAGGGTCGGGATACGCCCGTTCGGGTTCTTCTTCAGGAACTCCGGCGTGCGCGTCTCGCCCTTCAGGATGTCGCATTCGACCCGCTTGAAGGGCAGGCCGAGCTGCATCATCAGCAGGCAGACCTTGTAACCGTTGCCCGATCCCGTGAAGTCGTAAACCGTCATCATCGCCGTTACTCCGCAGCCGCTGCGACAGGGGAGTTCTGCGCATCCTGCGCCTTGGCCGTCAGATAGGCGTGAATGCGCTCGGCGGCGTCGCGACCGTCGCGCACCGCCCACACCACCAGCGAAGCGCCGCGCACGATGTCGCCGGCGGCAAACACGCCGTCGAGGCTGGTCATCATGTTCTTCCAGTCGATCTTGAGCGTGCCCCAGCTCGTCGTGTCGAATGAGGCCTTCATCGATGCCGCGAGATCCTCGGCGTCGAAGCCCAGCGCCTTCAGCACCAGGTCGGCCTCGACATTGACGTGGCTGTCGGGAATCTCCTGTGGCGTCTGGCGTCCCGAGGCATCGGGCATGCCGAGATGGATGCGCACCGAGCGGACGTGGCTCACCCGCTGGCCCTTGGGCGTTTCTTTGCCCAGGAACGACTGGGGCGCGGTCAGCCAGACGAACTCGACGCCTTCTTCCTCGGCGTGCTTCACCTCGCGCTGCGAGCCCGGCATGTTGGCGCGGTCGCGGCGATAGAGGCACTTCACCGACTTCGCCCCCTGGCGCACCGCCGTGCGCACGCAGTCCATCGCCGTGTCACCACCGCCCAGCACCACGACATGCTTGCCCTTGGCGTTCAGCGTGCCCGATTCGAACTCCGGCACCTTGTCGCCCAGGCCATGGCGGTTGGAGGCGGTGAGATAGTCGAGGGCGGCCGCGATGCCGGGCAGTCCGACGCCGGGCGCCTGGATGTCGCGTGCCTTGTAGACGCCGGTCGCGATCAGCACGGCGTCGTGTCTCTCGCGCAGCCTGGCGAGCGACACGTCGCGGCCGATGTCGGTGTTGAGATGGAACGTGACTTTCGAATCGCGCAGGAGCTTCTCGCGCCGCTGCACGATCTCCTTCTCGAGCTTGAAGTTCGGGATGCCGTAGATCAGCAGGCCGCCGACCCGGTCGTAGCGATCGTAGATCGCGACCTGGTAGCCCTTGCGGCGCAGTTGTTCGGCGGCGGCGAGGCCGGCGGGACCGGCGCCGACGATGGCGACGCTCTCGCGGCGCTCGCGCCGAGGCTGGATCGGCTTCACCCAGCCGTTCTTCCACGCCGTGTCGGTGATGAACTTCTCGACCGAGCCGATGGTGACCGATTCGAAGCCCTTTTCGATGACGCAGTTGCCTTCGCACAGCCGGTCTTGCGGGCAGATGCGGCCGCAGATTTCCGGGAAGTTGTTGGTCGCGGACGACAGCTCGTAGGCTTCGTCGAGCCGGCCTTCGGCGGTGAGCTTCAGCCAGTCCGGGATGTTGTTCGAGAGCGGGCAGTGGACCTGGCAGAACGGTACGCCGCACTGCGAGCAGCGGGCGGCCTGCTCGGCGGCCTTCTCCTGGGCGTAGGCCGTATAGATCTCGTCGAAGTCGTGCCGGCGCTCCGCCGCCGCCCGCTTGGGCGGCATGGCTTGCGGCGTGCCAACGAACTTCAGCATCCTTTCGGCCATGGCGGCCCCCTACGCAACG
>CAWUOG010000385.1:0-3313 GCA_963923875.1 uncultured Alphaproteobacteria bacterium | reverse complement strand
ACCTGCGATTGATCCTGGTGCAGCGGCAGGTGTCGATCTGATGGAACTCCAGCATGTTGCCGCAGGGATCGTTGACGAACAGCTGGGTCGATTGCGGACTGACCAGTCCCTCGATCACCCAGTACTTCGTGCCCATGCGGTCGAGTTCCTTGCGGGTCGCCGCGATGTCCTTCACCGCGAAGGCGATGTGCGGGCGGGTCGGATCCTCACCCGGACCCTTGGCGACCGGCGAAGGCTGCGCGCCGCCGATCAGGTGGATCTGGCCGACCTCGCCGACATTGATCCAGGCGCCGGGGATACCGGGAATGGTCGGCCGTCCTTCGTCGCGCGAGAGACCAAGCACGTCCTTGTAGAACGTCTCGACCTCGCCGAGCTTGGCACCGGCGTTGTCGATGCGGATGCCGGTGTGGTGGACCTCGAGAATTTCGATCGCCATGGAGAGCTTCCTCTTGATGTCTTGATGTTGGACCAATCCTAGCTTCAGGATGGCGGCATGGCGAGACGACCTCTCAACGGCGACGGACGGCGCGCGCGACTCGGTATCGTGGTGCCGAGCGTCAACACGGTGATGGAGCCATGGGCGCACAGGGTGGTGCCGGATGGCGTCGGCCTTTTCGCCGCGCGGATGTTCATCCCTCCCTCGACCTCGCCCGAGGCCTTCATCGAGATGGACCGCAACGAAGGTCGCATGGCGATCCGCCAGCTCTCCAGCGTGCATCCAGACGTGATCGCCTATGGCTGCACGGCCTCTTCGATCGTACAGGGCCTCGAGTACGATGCCCATCTGCGGGGCGAAATCGAACAGATGCATGGCGTGCCGGCGACTACGGCGGCGCACGCGATCGTGAGCGCCGCCCGGGCACTCGAGGTCGGCACGGTGAGCATCGTGTCGCCCTACACGAAGGAGGTCGACGAGGCCGAGCACCGCTACTTCGCGAGTGCCGGCCTGAAAGTGACCGGCGGTGCCTGCCTCGGGATCACCGACGGCTTCCTGCTGGCCGAACCGGAGCCCGACACGCTGTTCGAGCTCGGCACCCGCGGCTGCGACATCCATGCCGAGGCCCTGATCATGACCTGCCTCAACACGCGCTCGCACACCGTGATCGCCCGGCTGGAAGACGAACTCGGCGTGCCCGTAATCACCTCGACGCAGGCGACGCTGTGGCACGCGCTGCGGCTGGCCGGCATCGACGATTCCATCAAGGGCTACGGCCGGCTGCTCGAGCGCTACTGAGCGGCCGCTCCGGCTTGTTGCCGGCCAGACAACGGATGCTACAGAACTGGTCCAGCGGCCGCTCTGACGCCGATCCATATGGGCGCCGGCATACCACTGGCCGGCGCTACGGGTCGGTGACGCGCCCGGGGCCTTCGAGGTCGCCCTGCCGGTTCAGGACGCCGCGGCCTTCACCGTCGCCGGCGCGTAGACGAAGGCCTTGTCGTCGAGATCGATCTTCGGGAACTCGTTCTTCTCGCGCCAGTAATCCTGGGTGTGCTGCCATTCGCGCTTGTCGCCGCGCTTGGGCAACAGGTGCATGCCGCGCATCAGGTATCCCGGATTGAAGTTCTCCGAATCGATCCAGGGCAACAGCTTCATGTCGCGATCCTCCGGTCGCAACGCGACCTCGACCCTGGCCGCGCCCTTGACCTTCATATGGCGGAGCAGGCGGCAAACGAAGTCGGCGACCAGGTCGGCGCGCAGAGTCCAACTGGCGCGGAAGTAGCCGAACACCCAGACGAGGTTCGGCACGCCCGTGAACATCATGCCGCGGTAGGTCACGGTCTCGGCCCAGTCGAGCTTGCGGCCGTCGATCTCGAAGGCGATGTCGCCCATCATGTTGAGGTTGAAGCCGGTGGCGGTAACGATGATGTCGGCCTCGATCTCCTTGCCCGACTTCAGGCGCAGCCCCTTTTCGGTGAAACAATCGATCTCGCCGGTCTCGACCGAGGCCTTGCCCGAGCGGATGCCGCGGAACAGGTCGCCGTCGGGCACGAAGGCGATGCGCTGGCGCCAGGGCCGGTAGGACGGCGTGAAGTCGCGGGAGATGTCGTAGTCGGGGCCGAGATAGGCGCGCACGCCGCCCAGCAGTTCCTCGCGCACCTTCTCCGGCTCCTCGAAAGAGCGACGCGTGAACACCGACTGGTCGAACAGGATCTTGCGACGCACGATCTCGTGGATCCAGCTCTCGTCGACCTCCAGCTGGCGCAGCGTATCGGCAAGATCGTTGGCGTTGCGTGCCGGAATGAAATAGGTCGGCGAGCGCTGCACGACGGTGACGTGCTCGCAGTCCGGCGCCATCGCCGGCACGACGGTGGCCGCCGTGGCGCCCGAGCCGATGACGATCACCTTCTTGCCCTTGTAGTCGAGGTCTTCGGGCCAGGTCTGCGGGTGGACGATGCGGCCCTTATAGTCGGCCATGCCAGGCCACTCCGGCGTGTATCCCTCGGAATGCCGATAGTAACCCTGGCACATCCAGAGGAGGCCGGCGGTGATCCGAAACGGCTGGCCGGTGTCGGTGCGCGTACCCTCGATGGTCCAGCGATTGTCCGCCGCCGACCAGCGCGCCGCGGCGATCGAATGGCGGTAGCGGATGTGGCGCGCGAGATCGTTCTCGTCGATCACTTCGCCCATGTAGGAGAGGATTTCCTGCGCCGTGGCGATCGGCTTGCCGCGCCACGGCTTGAAGCGGTAGCCAAAGGTGAAGAGATCGCTGTCGGAGCGGATGCCGGGATATTTGTGCGTGAGCCACGTGCCGCCGAAGCTCTCCTGCGATTCCAGGACGACGAAGCTCTTGTCCGGACATTGCTTGGTGAGGTGATACGCGCCGCCCACGCCCGAGATGCCGGCGCCGACGATCAGCACGTCGAAATGCTCGGTCCGTACCGGCTGGCCGGCAGGCGTCATCGTGGTGTCGGGCATGGAAGGCTCCTCCTCGATATCGTTGTAGCTATCAGGCGCTCAATGAGCAGCCGCCAGAATGGGGCGCGATGTCGCGAACCCGCCCTTCGAAACCGGTATGGTGGACGAGACCGGCCCCGTCGCTCACTGGCGCGTGCCGCAATAGGTCGGCACGGTCGGCCACTTCAGATAGCCATACCCCGACTTGTAGCTCTTCATGTCGTCATAGGCGTGCGCCCGCCAGTAACGCACGAAGTACCCCACGCACTTCTTCGCCTCGGCATCGTAGCGGGCTGGCTCCCTGATCTCGCACCGCCCCTCCCACTCCTTGCTCTGCGTCCGCGCTCGGGCCTCTCCGGTGACGCAGTCGTTCTGGTACTGGGTCTCGAAGAAGCATTTGCACATGCCGTCCAGCCG
>CAWUOG010000384.1:0-3314 GCA_963923875.1 uncultured Alphaproteobacteria bacterium | reverse complement strand
GCAGCGGCTGGCCGGCCGCGACGGCATCGCCCTCCTTCACCGAGAGGCTGACGACGGTGCCCTGCATCGGCGCCGGCACGGCGACCGTGCCCTCGGGCGTATCGTCGGCGACCGGCGCGGCCTCCGGGGTCCTGGCCTTGCCGAAGGTGAGAACCGCCAGCGGATCGACGGCATCGACCTTGGCGCCGGCCTGACGACCCACAGGAACAGCCGCCGGCGCCACGGCTGCACCGAAATGCCTGCCGGCATCGAGTTTTCCCGCGGCCTCGATCAGTTTGCCCGCATGCTCGTCGACGAAGCGCGTATGGACCTTGTCGGCACGCACATCCTTGTCCGCCAGCAGTGCCCGCAGGAAGACGAGGTTCGACGGCGCCCCTTCCAGCCGAAACGACGCGAGCGCCCGCTCGCCCCGCGCCAATGCCGCTTCGAACGAAGCACCGTGCACGATCACCTTGGCGAGCAGGGAATCGAAGTTCGGATTGGTACGGTAGCCGGCATAGCCGTAGGTATCGACCCGCACGCCGGGGCCCGACGGCGGCTCGAACACGGTGAGCGTGCCGCCCCCCGGTTTGGCGGAGCCGTCGGCCGTCATGGTCTCCATGTTGATGCGCAACTGGATCGCCGCGCCGCGCGGGCCCTGAATGTCGGGCAACACCCCTTTCAGCTGGGCCTGCACCAGATCGACGCCCCACACCTCCTCGGTCACCGTGTGCTCGACCTGCAGGCGCGGATTGGCCTCGATGAAGAAGAACTCCTTGTCTTCGACCAGGAACTCGAACGTGCCGAGGCTGCGATAGCTGACGCTCTTGGCCATCGTCACCGCCGCCGCGACGATCTTCTTGCGCAGGACTTCGGGCAGGTTCGGACTGGGCGCCAGTTCGACGATTTTCTGGCTGCGACGCTGCAGGGTGCACTCGCGCTCGCCCAACGCGGCCACGCCTCCCTTGCCGTCGCCCACGATCTGGATCTCGATGTGCCGCGCCTTGCTCACCAGCCGCTCGGCATAGAGCGCGCCGTTGCCGAACGCCGACAGCGCCTCGGCCGAGGCGCGGGCGAAGGCATCGGCGATTTCGTCTTCCTTCCGGATGAGGCGCATGCCACGTCCGCCGCCGCCGGCGATCGCCTTCAGCGCGATGCCGGCTTTGGCATTCTTCCTGAAGAAGGCCACCGCACCCGCCGCGTCGACGGCGCCATCGGTGCCCGGCAGCACCGGCACCTTGCACCTGATCGCCTGAGCACGGGCCGCCGCCTTGTCGCCGAACAGGGCAAGCTGTTCCGGCGTCGGCCCGACGAAGCGGATCTTCGCCTTGGCACAGGCCCTCGCGAACTCCGCATTCTCCGACAGGAAGCCGTAGCCGGGATGGACAGCGTCGCATTTGGCGGCTTTCGCCGCTTCGATCACGCCCGCGATATCGAGATAGGCAGCCGCGCCCCGACTCTTCAGGGCCTGCACCTCGTCGGTCCGCTTGATGTGCAGGGAATTGGCGTCGTCCTGCGAATGGACGGCCACCGTGGCGATGCCGAGCTCGGCCGCAGCCTCGGCGATGCGGATGGCGATTTCCCCCCGGTTGGCGATCAGCAGCTTCTTTATCATGTTAGATTCCGGTTATGAGGAAACGGCTCCTGATCGTGGCACATGCGCCGTCCGACAACACGCGCGCTCTGCGCGACGCCGTCGAACGGGGTGCGCTGAGCGAAACCGGCATCGACGTCCGCGTGGTGGCGCCGCTGCAGTCGGGGCCGGAAGACGTGCTGGCAGCACAGGCCGTGATCCTCGGCACCACGGAGAATCTCGGCTACATGAGCGGCGCGCTGAAGGACTTCTTCGACCGTTCGTACAATCCACTGCTGGACAGGACACAGGGTCTGCCGTGCGCTCTCTACATACGTGCCGGCAGCGACGGCACCGGCACGCGCCGCGGCGTCGAAACCATCCTGACCGGCCTGCGCTGGCGTGCCGTCCAGGAGCCCTTGCTGTGCAAGGGCCCGTGGCAGCCGACCTTCATCGAGCAGGGCGAGGAGCTGGGCGCGGCGATGGCGGCCGGGCTGGCCGCCGGAATATTTTAGGGCCGCGCGTCGACCGCAGCGACCACCGCCGCGACGCATTCCTCTGGCGACAGCGTGCCGGTGTCGACCGTGACGTCGTAAGGCATGAAGGTGTGAACGACGTCCGCCAATCCACGGGCACGCCCCAGCACCCGGTCGCCGCGCGCCCGTTCGCGTGCCTCCAGGATCTCGAGCGGACATGTGACGCCGACGCTCAGCACATCCAGACCCGCGAGGGCCTCTTCGCAACCCAAATACATGGCCTCGTCGTGCAGCACGTGGTCGAAGATCACCGGATTGCCGCCATCGACCAGGGCGCGGACCGCCGGGGCCATCGAGTCGACCAGCTTGCGGAACACCGGGCCGAACCGGGCCGTGACGCTCACCGGCTCACCCGGCCGCGACGTCACGATCATCTCGGCGCCCAGCGCGGTGTAGGCATCGAACGTGCCCTGCCGCGCGCTGTCGGCGCCGCGATAGTAGCGGGGCGCCGACATGAAGATGAAATCGTCGAATCCCACGACGAGATAGGAACTCTCGATCGCCGACTGCAGGCCGCGGCACAGCGTGCTCTTGCCGGCGCTGGAAGGTCCATTGACCAGGAAAACGTCCGGCCATCGCATGACTGAGGTTAGACCGGATGCCGCCGGCTCAGGAAGCTTGACGCACTGCCGCGACGGGCTCGAAATACTCTCCATGCCGAGAGTCACCATCGCGATGGCGACGATCGCCGGCGCCCTGATGCTGGCTTGGCCGGCGTTGGCGCAGGGCGTGGCTCCCGGCGGTCCGATCGGCGGCTCGACGGCCATCGGCTCCGGCCTGGGCGGTGCCGGGCCGGGCAGCACCGGCCCGAGCTGGCCCAACGGCACCAACCAGGCGCCACAACCAGTCATCCCGTCGGTGCCGCCCGGTGGCACGCCCCTTCCCTCATCATCGGTCGGCGGCGGCACGCCATCGGCCAGCAGCACCTATTATCAGCCCTCGACGCGGCCGGCGCGTCGGCCACCATCGGTCGTGCCGCTCGACCTGCCGAGTCAGGCACCGACCGACGTGGCGTTGCTGCGCGGGTGCTGGCGCACCGACGTATTCGTCTACGAGAACCACACCGGCATCACGACCTGGTGCTTCAACGACAGAGGCACGGGCCGCGTGCTCTACAGCCGGATCGACCAGCCCGATTATGCCTGCAACGCGATGGCGCAGGCGCGCGTGGCGGGACAGGGCGTTGTATTGCGCAGCCTCGAGGCGACCTGCAGCGACGGCCGCGC
>CAWUOG010000383.1:0-3319 GCA_963923875.1 uncultured Alphaproteobacteria bacterium | reverse complement strand
TCGAGGGCGCCACGCAGACCGGCATGATCTCGCCGGGCCTGACGCGGTTGGGACTGTCCGGATTGACGTCGGCCCAATAGAGGAAGTTGTTGCAGCATACGCCCGTGCCCGGCACGACCACGCCCGAACCGAACACGGCGCCGAGGCTCTGCGTCACGCAGACCATGTTGCCTTGGGAATCGGCGATCGAGAACGAGGTCGTGTGGCCCTCCTCGGGCTTGTTTTTGAGATCGGCGGTCCATTGCTCGGTCGGGCCGGTAATCGGCTTCTTGTCGCGCACGCGCTTGCGCAGGCCCTCGACATGGCCGTCGGAAAGCAGCTCGGCGAGCTTCTGCTTGCTCGGCACGCCGTTGCGGATACGCACGCCGGCGGCGAGACGGATCGCGCGCAGCACCGTATCGATATGGTCGGTGCCGTTGCGCGGCATCTTGGAGAGCTCGAAGCCCTCCAGGATGCGCAACGTCAGCAGGTACTGGAACGCCTCGCAGGGCGGTGGCGGCACGTGCACGGTGCGGCCGCGATAGTCGGCCGACACAGGATCCTGCCACTCAGTCCGCGCCTCGCGCAGGTCGTCGAGCGTCAGCACGCCACCCAGCTCGGTGAGCCGGTCGATCAGCTTCTGGCCGAGCGCACCGCCATAGAGAAGACCGGGGCCCTCGGCGGCGATCGCCTCGAGCGTCCTGGCGAGGTCGGCCTGCTTCAGCACCGCCCCGAGCCTGGGCGAGCCGCCGCTGATGTTCTCGAGATAGTTCCTGCTCCACTCGGGATAGAGCGCGCTGTGGCCGCGGAGCTGGCCGGTGACGCCGCTGATCTCTTCGACGTTGAACTCGATCAACGAGAAGCCGTCGCGCGCCAGCTTGATCGCGGGCGCGAAGAGTTCCGGCAGCTTCCTGGTGCCATAGTCGTCGACCATCCGGCACCAGCCGGCGAGATTGCCCGGTGCCCCGACCGACAGCGGTCCGCGCGCGAGCTGCTCGCGTTGCTTCAGCCGCTCGAGCGGGAAGCGGCGCGGGATGGCGCCCATGAAGGAGAGCGAGCGTACCCGCCGTTCGCTGGCGATGTAGCAGGTGGCGAGGCCCTGGCCGGCGAGACCCGACATGTAGGGTTCGACGACGTTCAGGGCCGCGGCCGTGGCGGCGGCCGCGTCGAAAGCGTTGCCGCCGTTGCCCAGGATGCGCGCGCCTGCCGCCGCCGCCAGAGGATGGGCCGCCGCCACCATTCCGTGGCGCGACGTGACGGTCGGACGTTTTCCATGCTGCAACATCGGAACTCCCCCAAAACGCGCGCGGATCATGACGCCTTTGCGCCGACTGCGCTACAGTGCGGCATGCGCAGATTGGAATTCGGCTGGTTCCTGCCGACGGCAGGAGACACAACGGCCTACGGCGTCGCCGACGCCCTGGTCCCGCCCTCGCTTCCGCTGTTCGACAAGGTCGTCCAGGCGGCCGAAGCGGCGGGCTTCGAATACATGCTGGTGCCCGTGCAGACGGCGTGCTGGGAGGCGTGGATCTCCTCGGCGATGATGGTGGCGCGCTCGAAGTCGATCCGCATGCTCGTGGCGGCGCGGCCCTCGTACATCAACCCGGTGCTGCTGGCCAAGATGATTGCGGCGTTCGACCAGCTCTCGGGTGGCCGCGTCTGCATCAACCTGATTGCGGGCCAGAGCGAGGCGGAGAACGCTTCTGAAGGCATCAAGTGGGGCAAGGAAGAGCGCTACGAGATCATGGACGAGGAGGTCTCGATCCTGAAGGCGCTGTGGACGCAGAACAGGGTCGACTACGACGGCAAGTTCTACCAGCTCAAGGGCGCCCAGATCCGGCCGCATCCGCTGCAGAAGCCGCATCCGAGATTCTATCTCGGGGGCGGCAGCCAGCAGGCCTGGGAGATCTCGGCCAAGCACTCCGACGTTCACCTGTTCTGGGGCGACACCTACGAGCGCATCCGCGACAACATGAAGACGATCCGCGGCATGGCGGCCCGGCACGGCCGCGAGGATGACATCGGCTTCGGCATGCGCCTGCAGATCGTCTGCCGCCCGACCGAGAAGGAGGCGTGGGACTTCGCCAACGAGCTGGTCGGTCATGCGACGGCTGCGCAGAAGCAGTTCGTGAAGGAGCGCTTCGCCACGTCCGAAGCCAACCGCCGTGTGCGCGAGCTGGCCGCCATGGGCAAGGTGATCGAGCGCAATCTATGGACCGGCATCACCGAGGTGCGACCCGGTGCCGGCATCGCCATCGTCGGCACGCCCGAGCAGTGTGCCCAGACGCTGCAGGACTTCATCGATCTCGGCTGCCACTCGTTCTGCCTCTCGGGCTATCTGCACGACGAGGAGGCGGAGCGCTTCGGCAAGTGGGTGATGCCGATCCTGCGTGAACGCAATCGCGAGCGGATGCTGACGGCCTAGCGACGCCCGTCGCCGTCCGTCCTCACCGTCCATCGTCCCAGAGGAAGCGATCGACGTTGGTGATCCAGCGCTTGTGTGCGTCGAGGAATTGCCAGCCCTTGAAATCCTTCGGCGGCACGACGATGCCGTTGCTGGTCGCGCGGCGCATCACCAGGCTCTGGCTGACCAGCGCCCAGTTCTCGACCATGTCGCTGTAGGGCTTGCGGCCAAACGGCGTTTCCTCGATCGGGATCAGGCCCGATCGCGCCGCGATGGTCGCCTGGAACGCCGACATGCTGCGGCGCCACAGTTCGGTAAGCTGCAGGTCGGCCGGCACGGCGGCCAGCAGGCCGACAAATGCGAACAGCAGCAGGCGCCATCCGTTCGCGGCACGCGACAGCTTGGCCAGCGCGTTCGGCATCCAGGCCGGCCGCATGGCGTAGATCCAGATGGCGATCGCTATCGCCGCCAGCACGGCGCTGGCTGCCATGCGTGTATGATAGTGCGACTTGGGCAGCGGCTGCCCCGTGCCGTCGGCGGTCAGCCGAGCGAGCGGGCAGAGCGCCAGCAGCAGCAGCAGTGCGCCGGCCACGGCGTAGAGCGGGCGATGTTCGAGCAGCTTCGGCCGGACAAGGCCTGCGATCGCAATGACGGTCACGGCGCCGAGCGGCAGAATGAACTGCACGTTGGTGCCGAACAGCCAGATGCCGGACAGGGCATCGTCGACTCGGCCTTCGGGATGGGGACCGAGCAGCGAGTGCAGCGACAGGGCGGCGGCGACGACGAACAGCAGGGCCGCCACGACGTGCAGCACGCCGCCCGGCCCGCGAGCGCCGGAAACCCGCAGACGCCAGCCGATCATCAGGGCGGCCAGCAGGCCGAAGGCGAGCACGATCTCGTAGGAACGAAGCAGCATGACCGCCGTCGCGACCAGCA
>CAWUOG010000382.1:0-3335 GCA_963923875.1 uncultured Alphaproteobacteria bacterium | reverse complement strand
AACGGCACCTGGTAGTCCTTGTCGTCGACCGGCGTGCCGGTATCGAGGCCGACATCGAAGGTCTCGTCCCAGGCGAAGGTGAAGGGCACGGTGCGCGGCAGGGGCAAGCGCGCCGCCTCCTGGCCGTCGACCGAGAGCACGCCCAGGCCGCCATGGGCGAAGGGAACCTCGCCCTTCTGCTCGAGGGCGAAGTCGAAGACGATCGTATGCCGCCCCGGCTTCAGCGCCTCGCGCGCCTGCCACTTGGGCCGCTCGAGGTTGAGCAGGTTCATGGTGAAGGTGGGCTTGCCGTCCTTCAGGTAGAGGCCCCAGCCGGCGAAGCGTCCGCCCTGCGTCACCAGCATGCCGTTGGCGCCACCCTCGGGGACGGTGACATCGGCGGTGATGCGGTAGGAGCGGTTCAGGATCGACGGCGCGGCGTTGGCCTGGGTGCAGCAGGAGGTCCCGCTATAGACGAACTGCTTGCGGCCGGCCGCCGGGCCCGGGCGCGGCGCGATCATCGCCGTGATCGAGTTGTTCAGCGGGAAGACCTGGTTCTGCTGGCCCTGCATGACGAACATCTCCTGCAGGTCGCGCAACTTGTCGGGCCGGGCCTTGGCGAGATCGTGGATCTGCGTCGGGTCGGCGGCCGTGTCGTAGAGTTCCCAGGCGTAGCCGTTCATCACGTCCGACGGGCGCGGCGCGGCGACGCTGGCCCAGGGCGGCGCCGGCGGGGTCGTGCTGGCGATCCAGCCGTCGTGATAGAGCGCGCGATTGCCGAGGATCTCGAAATACTGCGTGCGGCGCGTCGACGGCTGCGCCTTGTTCGCGGCCGGCAGGGTGTAGGCCATGGACACGCCGTCCATCGGCCGCTGCGCGATGCCGTCGACCTGGTTGGGCTGCGGAATGCCGGCCAGGTCGAGGATGGTCGGGACGACGTCGATCACGTGATGGAACTGCGTGCGGATGCCGCCGCGGTCCTTGATCTTCGCCGGCCACGAGATCGCCATGCCGTTGCGCGTGCCGCCGAAGTGCGACGCCACCTGCTTGGTCCAGCGATAGGGGGTGTCGAACGTCCAGGTCCAGCCCACCGCCATGTGGTTGTAGGTCTGG
Organism: uncultured Alphaproteobacteria bacterium; assembly: GCA_963923875.1. GTDB lineage: Bacteria > Pseudomonadota > Alphaproteobacteria > Reyranellales > Reyranellaceae > Reyranella. Next base: position 2,243 of record CAWUOG010000382.1, on the reverse strand, counting down.
TCGGTGCCCCAGACGTCGTACCAGGCCATCTGCTTGTCGGCGTCGAGCGCGACGCCGTTGAAGTACATCACCTCGTTGGGCGTGCCGTTGACCGAGCCTTCGGCGCTGCTGCCGTTGTCGCCGCTGATGTAGATGATCAGCGTGTTGTCGAGCTGGCCCAGCCGCGCCACCTCGGCGATCACGCGGCCGATCTCGTGGTCGGTGTAGGCGAGGTAGGCGGCATAGACGTTGGCCTGGCGGATAAAGAGCTTCTTCTCGGTGTCGCTGAGGTCGTTCCAGCGCTTGAGCATGTCGGCGGGCCAGGCCGGCAGCTCGGCGTTGGCCGGGATGACGCCGAGGCGCTTCTGGTTCTGGAAGATGCGCTCGCGCACCTTTTCCCAGCCCTCGTCGAACAGGTGCATCTGCTCGATCCTGTCGACCCACTCCTTGGTCGGGTGATGCGGCGCGTGGGTGCCGCCCGGCGCGTAGTGGATGAACCACGGACGGTTCGGCGCGATCTCGACGTTGCGGCGCACGTAGGAGATCGCGTCGTCCGCCATGGCCGTGGTCAGGTTCCAGCCGGGACGGCCGTCATAGGGGTGAATCGGCGTGGTGTTGCGGAACAGGTTGCCCGGCTGCCACTGGCTCGTGTCGCCGCCGACGAAGCCGTAGAAATAGTCGAAGCCCTGGCCGACCGGCCAGTTGGTGAACGGCCCGGCCTCGCTCGCCTCCCACGGCGGCACGTTGTGGTTCTTGCCGAACCAGGCGGTGGCGTAGCCGTTCTGCCGCAGGGTCGCGGCGACCGTCGCGGTCTCGCGCGGAATGATGGCGTTGTAGCCGGGGTAGCCGGTCGAGAGTTCGGCGATGTTGCCGAAGCCGACCTGGTGATGGTTGCGGCCGGTCAGCAGCGCGGCGCGGGTCGGCGAGCAGAGTGCGGTCGTGTGGAAGCTGGTGTAGCGCACGCCCTCGGCGGCGACCTGGTCGAGCGTCGGGGTCGGGATGACGCCGCCGAAGGTCGACGGCGCAGCGAAGCCGACATCGTCGGTCAGGATCAGCAGGACGTTCGGCGCATTGGCTGGCGGCATGACCTGGGGCGGCCAGGCCGAAATGCTGTCGACGGCATTGGGCAGGATCTGTCCGCCGAACGGCGGCGTGGGCGCGGGCAACTGCAGGCCGGGCAATGTACGCACGGCGCTGGGCGATCCCGGCGTGCCGCGCACGTCCTGCGCCTGGACGAACGGAGGCATCAAGGCCAGCAGCGACACGACGATTCCCGACAGACTCGAGCGACGCATGCGACCCTCTCTCTCGCTGTAAGTCTGAACCCTAGAGGGCTGTGAGACGGCGGTTCTTGACCTGCATCAAGTCGCGAAGGGCCGGAGCGAGCGGAAATATCGGCGCCGGTATTTTCATTTCAGAGACGCTGTGATGCGGCCGCCTCGGCGTTCACGTTGTGAGGGCGGGGCTTCAAGTCACCTCCCCATTCAGATGGGGAGGGCTCTGCTACTGCAGTGCCGCGGCGATCGATTTCGCGACGATCGCCTGGCCACGGGCGTTGAGGTGCATGCCGTCGTTGTTGAAGTCCTCCGGCGATCGCACGATGCCGGCCTTTTCGAGATCGTCCCACACGTCGAGTGTCCGGAGGCCGGCATCGCGGGCGCATTTCAGCACCGCCTCGTTGCGCCGGTGGGCGACGACGTGCAGTGCGGGCATCGCCCATTCGCGATATTCGGGAAGAGCGACCACCAGGCCGGGCAGGTCGTGCCGTTTCAGGTCGCGGGCGAAGCGCTGCATCAGGCGGCAGGCGACCAGGTCGGTGTCGGAAACGCCGCTGGGCAGGTTCACGCCCAGCCAGAGATCGAACAGGTCGAGGTGACGCATCACGGCGTCGGCGAGATAGGAATAGCCCAGCACGCGGCGCCACAGGTGCGTGGGCCCGTCATACGGCGCGAGCGGAACCGGCACGCCGTGCAGGGCGAGGCCGTCGCCGGAGTCGGTGGGCGCGAACCACGGCTTGTAGCGCCGGGAGTGCGCCGCATCGCCCAGCCTGTCGATGTCCTCCTCGATGAAAGCGAGGATCACCAGGGCAGGCTTGAGGGGCGGCTTCAGGAGATCCAGCAGCCGCTCGGTGCGCAGGACGATCTGGTCGAGACCATAGCTGCGCACGCCGGCATTGATCACCGCGCGGCCGGTCTCGGCCTCGAGCCTGGCCGGCCAGGGCTGGTCGGCCTCGAGGCCCCAGCCTTCGGTGAAGGAATCGCCGA
>CAWUOG010000381.1:0-3339 GCA_963923875.1 uncultured Alphaproteobacteria bacterium | reverse complement strand
TTTCGTCGGGCGGATAGTTGGCGGGCGCGACCGGCGTGATCTGCGCCTGCACGCATCTCCAGGCGCCGCCCTGACGCACGTAGATGTCGGTGTACAGGGTCATTCCGACCGATTCGACACCGTCGACCACGCGCACGCTCTTGTTGGTCGAACGGAGCAGCGCGGTGTCTCCGAACACGTCGATCTTCTCATCGCGATAGTCGAAGTAGGGGATGCGGTCCGGGTCGAAGCCGGTTGCCCAAGCCTTCAGATATTCGGCGCGGCTCACTCGTGCGCCGGCCGGCGTGATGCAGATGAAGTCTTCGTGCAGGATCGCGTCGTGGCCCGGCACATCGTTGGTGATGAAATTATGGATGAACCTGGCGTTCAGCGCGCGCAGCTCGGCCGTCATGGCTGTCCTCCTCGGGAGAACTAACCATATAACTGGTTAAAAAGGGGAGTCCAGCCCGGCTCCGGTCAGACGATCCTGCTCGCCTTGCCCTGCCAGTAGCGGTCGCGCAGCAGGCGCTTGTACAGCTTGCCGGTCGGATGCCGCGGCAGCTCGGCCTCGAAATCGATGCTGCGCGGGCACTTGATGGCGGCGAGGTGCTGCTTGCAGTAGGCGATCAGCTCCTCGGCGAGCTGCGGGCTGGCGTCCGACATGTCGCGCGGCTGCACGACCGCCTTCACCTCCTCGCCGAAATCCTCGTTGGGCACGCCGAACACTGCGCAGTCCATCACCTTGGGATGGTTGATCAGCAGATTCTCGGCCTCCTGCGGGTAGATGTTCACGCCACCGGAAATGATCATGAACGCCTTGCGGTCGGTCAGGTGCAGGAAGCCGTCGGCGTCGACGAAGCCCACGTCGCCCAGGGTCGTCCAGCCCTTGGGGTGACGCGATTCGGCGGTCTTCTTCGGGTCGTTGTGATATTCGAACGGCCGGCCGTCGGCGAAATAGACCGTGCCTGGCTCGCCCGACGGCAGTTCCTCGCCGGCGTCGTCGCAGATTCTCAGCTTGCCGACCACCGCTTTGCCCACCGTGCCCTTGTGCGCCATCCATTCGGTGGCGTTGCACATGGTGAGTCCGTTGCCTTCGGTGCCCCCGTAATATTCCCAGACGATCGGGCCCCACCACTCGATCATCCTTTCCTTCACCGGAATCGGGCAGGGTGCGGCGGCGTGGATCGCGCACTTGAGCGAGGAGACGTCGTACTTCGCGCGCACCTCATCCGGCAGCTTGAGGAAGCGCACGAACATCGTCGGCACGACCTGGGTGTGGGTGATGCGATGCTTGCCGACCAGCCTCAGATAGTCCTCGGCGTCGAAGTTCTCCATGATCACCGACGTGCCGCCCAGCCGCATGACGCTCATGTTGAAGCGCAGCGGAGCCGCGTGATAGAGCGGCGCCGGCGAGAGATAGATCGTGTCGGTGTCCATCCCGTAGAGCTTGCTGGTGATGGCGAGCAGCGGGTTCTCGGCATCGATCGGCTGTTTCGGCACGACCGGCAGGACGCCCTTGGGTCGCCCCGTCGTGCCCGACGAATAGAGCATATCGTGGCCCTGAGTCTGGTCGGCGATCGGTGTCGCGGGCTGGCGTGCGACGGCCTCCTCCCACGAGGCGTAGCCGTCGATCATGCCATCGACCATGAAGCGGTGCGGGGCGTTGCCCATCAGCGGCCGCAGTTCGGCGGCGCGCTCGGCGAGATGCTTCGAGGTGACGAACAGTTTGGCGCCGCAATCGCCCACGATGTAGTCGACCTCGGGTGCGGTGAGGCGGGAGCTGATCGCGGTGTAGATCAGGCCCGAGCGCTGGGCGCCCCAGCAGATCTCGAAGAACCGCGCGTTGTTTTCCATGAAGATCGCAACGTGGTCCCCGGCCTGCAGGCCGAGCGAGCGGAAAAGCTGCGCGATGCGGTTGGATTGCCGGTCGAGCTGGCCGTAAGTCACGATTTCGCCGCTGCCGGCCATCAGGTAGGCGGGCTTGTCGGGGAACTTCCGGGCGTGGATGTAGGGATGCATGGCGGGGCGCATAAGACCCAAGCCTTCCGGGTCCTGCAAGCGACGGTATTCAGCGGCGTTGACCGGGTTCCGCCCTTCGGCTTTATTCGCGCCGCACCTCAGCGTGCCCCCGTGGCGGAATTGGTAGACGCGCCTGACTCAAAATCAGGTTTCCTCACGGAAGTGTTGGTTCGAGTCCGACCGGGGGCACCATTTCTCCAATGCCGGCGGTCGCGACCTCGGATGCTTTTGGAGCAGGCGATAACGAAACGCTCTCGGCGGGCTGCTTTCTCGCCGCCCGGCGTCGTTGATCCAGATCAACGGTTCAACCCCGATGCGGTCTATCCTTACCAAAATGAGTTCCGACGATTCCACGATCGACCCCGAGACCGCAACTTCCTCGCGCCCGACGGCCTATCAGATCGTCGGCGGCGAGCCGATGGTGCGGCGCATTGTCGACCGTTTTTACGACATCATGGACAGCGCCCCGGAGGCGGCCAGTATCCGCGCCTTGCACGCCCGGGACCTCACTGCCGTGCGTGAGCGCCTTTTCGAGTTCCTGAGCGGCTGGCTCGGCGGGCCGCCGCTTTATTTTCAGCGCCCCGACCACAAATGCATCATGTCCGCGCACCGGCCTTTTCCCATCGGTGCCGCCGAGCGCGACGCCTGGATGATGTGCATGAGGCGCGCCCTGGAAGACTCCGGCTTGCCGGCCGACTATCGCGGCGTTCTCGAGGAAGCCTTTCAGCGCATGGCCGAAGCATTTCGCAACCGGTGACCCGGACTCGCAGCCAGTGCCGCCTTGCGGCGTTGCGGCCGCGCATCCGCACGGGGCGGCAGCGGATGAGCCCAGCCTGAAGCCGCACCGAAGAACGCCGGCTTGATTTTTCGAGGCGTGCTTGCTTGTGTCGGTCATCGAACATGTCCGGCCACTTCAGGAAAACTCAAAAAAATGGAATTCGACGACGTCATTCTCGGCCGGCGAAGCATTCGCGGCTACAAGCCCGATCCGGTCTCGCCGGAATTGATCAAGGAAATCCTGGCGCTCGCCATGCGCGCACCATCGTCGATGAACACGCAGCCCTGGAATTTCTACGTCATTACCGGCGAGCCTCTGGATCGTATCCGGCGGGGCAACACCGAGCGTAATCTGGCCGGCGTGCCGCACTCGCGCGAGTTCCGGATTGGCCAGCCATTCGACGGCGTCCATCGCGAGCGGCAGATCGGAGTCGCCAAGCAGCTGTTCGGGGCCATGGGAATCGCGCGCGACGACAAGCAGGCACGGCAGGACTGGGTGCTGCGCGGTTTTCGCCAATTCGACGCGCCGGTCTGCGTGATCATCACCTATGACCGCGTGCTGGC
>CAWUOG010000380.1:0-3342 GCA_963923875.1 uncultured Alphaproteobacteria bacterium | reverse complement strand
TTCAGGATCCTGCGCGGATCGAGGCCCATCAGGTCCGGCGAGTCCTCGACCACCTTGGCGCCGAGCGTGCGGAAGATCTTGGCGGCGGCCTCGACGGCGGCGGCGACGTCGCGGTCGATCTTCTCCTTCTCGACGAAGCCGAGATTGGGCGAGTAGGCGATGGTCAGACCTTTCACGCCCTTCTCGAAGCCCTTGAGGAAATCCTCCTCGTCGTCGGGCCGGGCATAGGCATCGCGTGCATCGTAGCGCGCCATGACGTTCATCATCATGGCGGCGTCGCGCACCGTGCGGCTCATCGGGCCGATATGGGAAAGCGTGCCCTGTGCGGACGGCGGCCACAGCGGCACTCGGCCCTGCGTGGGCTTCAGGCCGAACAGTCCGGTGAACGAGCAGGGGATGCGGACCGAGCCGGCGCCGTCGGTTCCAACCGCGAGCGTGCCCATGCCGACCGCTTCGGCGGCGACGCCGCCGCCCGACGAGCCGCCCGGCGTGCGGCCGATCTTCCATGGATTGTGCGTGGCGCCGAACAGGCGCGAGTCGGTGACGCCCTTCCAACCGTATTCCGGCGAAGTCGTCTTGCCCAGTAGCACCGTGCCCGCTTCGCGCAGGCGCTGCGCTACTGGCGCGTCGACGGGCCACGGCCCGTTCTCGTCGGTCGCGAGGCTGCCCATGCGGGTCGGCAGGCCCTTGGTCAGCACCATGTCCTTGATGGTGATCGGCACACCGTCGATGTCGGAGAGCCGCTTGCCGCCTTTCTTCCAGCGTTTCTCGGAGGCCCGCGCCGCGCGCAATGCGCCGTCAGGATCGAGGTGCTGGAAGGCGTTGAGCTGCGGGTTGAAGGCGTCGATGCGCGCGATCGCGGCCTTTGCCGCCTCGACCGGCGAGGCCTTTCGCGCCTTGAAGAGCTTCACCAGCTGCCAGGCTGGCATCATCGCAAGATCGGCGGTCATTTGTCGGTCTCCGGCAGGACGGGGAATTCGAGCGGATGTATCTCGGCGTAGAGCGCGGCGGCGCGCAGCACCGCGGCATCGCGATAGTGTCCGGCGACGATCTGCAGGCCGACCGGCAGGCCCTCTCGTGACAGGCCGCACGGCACCGAGGCTGCGGGATGGCGCGTCAGGTTGAAGGTCGAGGTGTAGGGCGACCATTGCCGGTTGGGCTCGCCGCCCGGCCCGTCGGGCAGGGCCTTGCCGACCTCGAAGGGTTGCACCGCGACTGTCGGGGTGACCAGGAAGTCGAACTTCTCGAAGAAAAGGTTCCACGCGACGGCCATCTCGCGGCGGACCGACTGGGCATTGATGAGATCCTGCAGCGTGTAGCGCGCGCCGGCCTTGCCGCTGGCCAGCAGGCTGGGATCGAAGTCGCCGTGGCGGCTCTCGGGATGGATCTGCAGCAGACGCTGGGCGTTGGTCAGCCAGTGGGTGACGAAGCAGCGGCTGGCATCGCCGTAGGAAAAAGGCGGCTCGACCTCGTCGACCGCCCAGCCCAGCGCCTCGAGCCGCTTGACTGCCTTGGTCACCAGCGCCGCCACCTCGATGTCGATCGGGTGGTCGCCCATGCGCAGGATGAAGGCGATGCGGGGCTTCTTCTTGAGGCCGCGGCCGAGCTTGTGGCCGTAGTCGACGCCGTCCTCGGGCAATTGCGTGGGATCGCGCGCATCGGGCTTCGTGATCGCATTCATCATCAGTGCGCAGTCGAGCGCAGTGCGGCACATCGGGCCGGTATTGGCGAGATCGCCGTTGAGGCCGGGCGGCCACGCCGGTACGCGGCCGTACGTCGCCTTCAGCCCGACCAGACCGTTGAAGCTCGAGGGAATGCGCACCGAGCCGCCGCCATCGGTGCCGATGGCGAGCGGGCCGAGGCCGGCCGCGACGGCCGCGCCGGCGCCGCCCGACGAGCCGCCGGGCGTGCGGGCGAGATTCCACGGATTGCGGCTGATGCCGTTCAGCGGCGAATCGGTCACGCCCTTGTGGCCGTACTCCGAGCTGGTGCTGTGGGCGAATACGATGGTACCCGCCTCGCGCAGCCGTGCTACGGCCGGCGCATCGGCATCGGCCGGGGTCTTGTCGGTGAGCTTGCTCGCCATGGTCGCGGGCCAGCCCTTCACGCGCACCAGCTCCTTGATCGAGACCGGGACGCCATCGATCGGCGACAGGGGCTTGCCCTTTTTCCAGCGCTTCTCGGACTCGCGGGCGGCCTTGAGCGATGCCTCGTGGTCGACCTGGCGGAAGCAGTTGATGCGGGGATTGACCTCGTCGGTGCGCGCCAGCACCGCCTTCATCGTCTCGACCGGCGAGGCCTTGCCGCGGGCATAGAGCCTGGAGAGGTGCGCGGCCGAGGCCTGCGTCAGGTCGTGAGTCACTTGGTGAGTTCCCTGTATTGCCGGGTGAGTTGTTCCGCCTGGTATTCCGCCGCCATCGCCTGCTCGCTGCGGCCGAGCCGGCGCAGCAGCGCGGCCAGCGCACGCTTGGTCGCGGGCACGGTGGGACGCTCGCGATCGTCGGCCTGCAGCACCTTGAGCGCGGCGTCGTTCCAGCCCGAGCGCATCATGGCGTCGAGATGGATCGCGCCGAACAATGCGCGCTGGGCGATCGAGCCGCCGATCGCGGCGAGATGCGGAAGGGCCTGGCCGAGATAGCGGGCCGCCGCGGCGTGGTCCCCTTTGGCGTGGGCGGCGAGCCCGTGCGCGGCCGGCACGGCGCAATCCGCCCAGGCCTCGCGCTCAGACTCCGTCGCGCGCTCGGCGCGATCCTCGAGGCTCGCCAGCATCTCGGTGACGGCATTGCCCTCGCCGCCGCGGGCGAGACCATAGAGGTAGTGCAGGTCGAGGAAAGGCGTGAAGTGCTCATGGAGCCGCGGCTTGAGATGGGCCGCGACGTCGGCCCAGCGGCCGCCGACCTCGGCGCCGTGCAGTTCAAGCCGCGCCAGCAGCGAGACGGCGTTGACCTGGTCCTCGGAGAAGTCCTTGTCGACGCCCCAGACGTGGCCGTCGAACAGCGCGAGGGCCTCGCTGGTCCGGTCGAGGTCGATCAGGAACAGCGCGAGATGCCACCAATTGTGGGTGTACATGAAGGAATTGCAGGGCGCCCACGTGTCCGACATCGAGCGCAGGAAGGCCACGCCCTCCAGCATGCGGCCGCGCGCTTCCAGGCAGTGCGCCACGACGTGATGCGCCCAGGGATCGCGGCGATCGATCTCGATCGCCCGGCGCGCCTCGGCCTCGGCCTCGTCGATGCGATTGCACTCCTCCAGACCGAAGGCGCGCATGGCGATCACGTGGCGCACGTCGGGATTGGCCGGGACGATGCGCTCGCCGATTCGCAGGATGCCCTCGGCATCGCC
>CAWUOG010000379.1:0-3371 GCA_963923875.1 uncultured Alphaproteobacteria bacterium | reverse complement strand
TTGGGCGGCGCCGGACGCCGGTAGAAGTCGAACCAGCCCATCGCCATGCCGAGCCCGCCCACTTTGACCGTGATGTTCGGACGCTTGGCCAGCTCGGCCATCGACTTCTTCCAGGCGATCCGAACCTCGTCGTGGCGGCCGGCATAGCCCGCGTAGCCCAGCGGGCCGCCGATATGGTCGAGCACGATCGGCGTTCCGGGAAAGGCGTCGGCCAGTTCGGCGATTTCACCGATCTGCGGATGGTAGAGCCAGGCATCGAACACGAGGTCGCGCTTGGCCAGTTCCCTGAAGCCCTCACGCCAGGTCTTGTCGCGTGTCAGTTCAGGCGTGGGATCGGTGCGGGAATTGCGGATGCCCGGGTCGGCATCCCAGCCGGTCTGGTAGCGAATGCCCTTGAAGCGGCCATTTCCTGCGGCGATCTGCGCATCGAATACCGCGCCCGCCCGGGCGCCGCGCCGCAGATCGACGTGGCTGATGATGCCGGCACAAGCGCGCAGATTGCCGTAGAGGCCCGAGGCGCTCATGGCGGCGACGCCGTTGGCGAACTCGGTCTCGCCGATGCAGCGCAATTCGGCCGGCCCGTCCTTGCGGTACATCGAGTGGCAATCGACGAACACCGTGGCCACGATGTTGTGGCCGGTCTGGGTGTCGGCCAGCAGGTCATGGAACAGATAGTCGTTGCCGGTGCGCTGCCACAGATGATGGTGCGGATCGACGATCGGCAGCTCGGGCTCGAGCGCCGGCTCGGAATGCTTGGCCACCCAGGCCGGATCGGGATTCATCACGTTGCCAAGCGGCTGGCCCGTCGCCGACGTTTCTTTTTCCATGTTTCTTTCCCCAGAGAATTGGCCTGAGCGAATTGTCCTCAGAGCACGGGTTCTTCCGCGATCATCGAGACATGGGCGTGAATCACCTTCCAGCCGACATCGGGAAAGCGAACCCAGGTCTGCGTCTGCCGCCCGGTCTTGTCCTGGCCGCGCACCTTGTAGACCAGCGACACCGTCGCAAGGTCGCGGCCCAGGGTGACGATGTCGAGCCGCAGCCGCTTTTCCTTGGTCCCGGGACCAGGCGGCCGCGCGACGCGAAAGGCATGGATGCGCTCGAAGCCGTAGCCGTGCTCGGCATTGGCCAGCCGGATCGTGTGCGGGCTGTTCCAGAACGTGGCATCGAGCACCTCGACGTTCTTGTCGATCAGCGCCTGCTCGTAGCGCTCGAAGTGAGCCGAAACCTCGGCGACGACTTCCGGAATGTTCGGTGTGAGATCCGTCACGCACTTCCCTCGAGGGCGCGCGCCACAGCCACCAGGCTGGCGTCACTGCCCCGAGGGCCGATGATGGACAGGCCGACCGGCAATCCGTCAACCGTCGCGCCCGGGAGGCTGACTTGCGGATGACCCGCCAATCCGCCCTGCGCGCAGAGACAGGTGATGCGGTCGCGCACCGGATCGAGCATCGAGAGGCGCTGCTTGACCGGCGGTGCCGGAAACGGCGTCGTCGGCAGGCAGAGGATGGTGCCTTCCGGCAGCAGGTGGGCCATCCGCCCCCTCGCCTCCTGGCGCATCAGCGCCGCCCAACTCTGATCGGCGGCCGAAATCACCGAGCCGGAAAGCAGCTGCCGCGCCACCGAGAAGGCAAAGCGCGGATTGCGTTCATCCAGCCAGTCCTTGAACGTGTTCCACGCCTCGACCGGCTGCAGCGTTCGCTGGGCACGGGCCCAGACCGAGAGGCCCTGCGGCGCCATCAGATCTTCGCGGCTGTGGCCGATCAGGGCGGCGAGCCGCATCACCACGGGATGCAGTGCCTTGGCGACGGCGGGATCGGCAAAGCCGAACGTGTCGGTCGCGATCACCAGGCTGGTCGGGAGCGTGTGCGGAATGTCTTCGCCCAACAGTACCGACGACACGCGGGCGAAGGTCTCGGCATCGCGCGCGAACCAGCCGGTCGTGTCGGAGGTCGGCGCCTGCGGCAGCATCCCCGAGAGGTTCAGCCGGCCATGGGTCGGCCGAATGCCGTAGAGGCCGCAGAAGCTCGCGGGAACCCTCACCGAACCACCGGTGTCCGTGCCGAGGGCGGTGTCGCAGAGACCGGCCGCAACGGCCGCGGCCGAACCGGACGACGAGCCGCCCGGCACCCGCCCCGGGGCACGGACGTTCTTCGGTGTGCCGTCGAAGGCGTTCTCCCCCAGGATGCCGAGCGAGACCTCGTCGGTGACGGTCTTGCCGATCAGGGAGCAGCCCGCATCGAGCAGGGTCTGTACCGCCCAGGCGTGTTTCGCAGGCGTCGGGCGCCCGGTCGGCCAGTCATGATTGCCGCCCCCGGTGACGACACCAGCGACATCGAACAGGTCCTTGGCGGCGAAGGTCAGGCCCGAAAGCGGCCCCCCGGCACGCCCCTCGATCCTGGCACGCGGGCCGGGAACGAAGCAGCCGATCTCTTCCGCGGTACTCATGACGCTACTCGGGGTACGGGTTACTCGGCAGGCTGCTGCGTGCCCGTCTTGCGGCGGAAGAAGCGAATGTCGCCGAACTTCACGCCGACCAGCTTGTCGAACCAGATGTAGACGACCGGCGTAATGAAGAGCGTCAGCAGCTGCGACACCATCAGACCGCCGACCACCGTGATGCCGAGCGGCTGGCGAAGTTCGGCGCCGGCGCCGTGGCCGAGTGCGATCGGCAACGCACCGAGCAGCGCGCAGGTCGTGGTCATCATAATCGGGCGGAAGCGCAACTGCGCGGCCTCCACGATCGCGGCCTCGGCGGTGGCGCCCTGGTGGCGCCGCTCAACCGCGAAGTCGACCATCATGATGGCGTTCTTCTTCACGATGCCGATCAGCATGACGACGCCGATCATGGCAATGACCGACAGGTCCATGCCGAAGACCATCAGGATCGCGATGGCGCCGATGCCGGCCGACGGCAGGCCCGACAGGATGGTCAGCGGATGGATGAAGTTTTCGTAGAGAATGCCGAGGATGATGTAGATCACCAGCACCGCGGCGAACAGCAGCATGCCCTGGTTGGCCACAGCCTGCTGGAAGACCTGGGCACTGCCCTCGAAGCTGGTCGTGACCTGGGCTGGCAGACCGACTTCGGCCGCCACTTCCTGAATCGCCTTGACCGCCTCGCCGAGCGCAACGCCCTGCATGAGGTTGAACGAGATGATCACGGACGGCAACTGGGCGATGTGGTTGACGGTCAGCGAGGTCGGCTTGTCGACCCGCTTGGCAACGGTATCGAGCGGCACCAGCGCACCGGTCGGCGTCCGCACCTGGATGCGGCGAAGCACCTCGTTGGTGTCGGCATATTTCGGGTCGGCCTCGAGGATCACCTGATAGGTATCGTCGGGCGCGTAGATCGTCGAGACCTGACGGGC
>CAWUOG010000378.1:0-3373 GCA_963923875.1 uncultured Alphaproteobacteria bacterium | reverse complement strand
TCCGATTTCCAGACCGCCGATCAGTTCACACCGCCCTTGCTGGCCGGCGCCGGCGACACGCCGATCGGCGCCGCCGTCACCACCGGCCTGGATATGGTCCGCCAGCGCAAGGACGCCTACCGGGCCAACGGCATCCTGTACTACCGGCCATGGATCTTTCTGATTACCGACGGCGTGCCGACCGATTCCTGGCACCAGGCGGCCGCGATGGTTCGCGCCGGCGAGGAGGCCAAGGGCTTCTCATTCTTCGCCGTCGGAGTTGAAAACGCCGATATGGAAGTTCTGTCGCACATTTCGGTGCGGCCCCCGCTCAAGCTGGGCGGCCTGCGTTTCCGCGACCTGTTCAACTGGCTGTCGTCGTCGCTCAGCACCGTGTCGCGCGCCCAGGTCGGGCAGCCGGTCAGGCTCATGCCACCGGGATGGGCTGAAGTTTGATCGCCTCCTCGCCATGGCGCATTGCGATGGCATCGACGATCGGGACCTCGCATATCGCCGCCAGCCAGCCGTGCCAGGACAGCCACGGCTGCAAAATCCTCCGGGACTCCTCGGGACAGCCGGTCGTCGTCCTGGTGGCGTCCGACGGCGCCGGCAGCGCTTCGGTCGCCGACATCGGTTCGGCGCTGGCGTGCGAAACGTTCGTGAAGCTCGTCGCCGACTATCTCGACAAGGGCGGGCAGGTTAAGGACATCACACGCCCACTGGTCGAGCGCTGGATTGCCGGCATCGTCTACGGGTTCGGGCTGCATGCCAAGACGCGAGGCCTGGATCTCGGCGACTACGCCTGCACCCTGCTGGCAGCGGTCATCGGCGAGGGGGTGGCGGCCTTCCTGCAGATCGGCGACGGAGCGATCGTCCATTCCGACGGTGTCGGAGGCTGGGGCTGGGTGTTCTGGCCGCAGCATGGCGAATTCGCGAACACGACCAACTTCATCACGTCGGAGAACGTCCGGGAAGCAATCGCCTTCCAGACGAGCCCGCGACCCTTCGACGAGATCGCAATATTCACCGATGGGCTCGAGAACCTGGTGCTGCGCAAGGCCGAGAGGGAAGTGCACGGTCCGTTCTTCGACAGCATGTTCCGGTCGGTGCGCCGCTCGACGGCCTCGGGCATGGATGACGGCCTGTGCCGGGAACTCGACAAGTACCTCGCCTCGCCGCCGATCAATGCGCGGACCGATGACGACAAGACGCTGATCCTGGCATCGCGCCGGCTCGAGGATGCCGTGCCGGCAGGGGACCGGTCATGAGCAGCAGGCCGCCCGCTCTCGACATCGTCGACGCGCGCGGCCGTCCGGTCCGGCTCGGCAACAGGCTCGGCCAAGGCGGAGAGGGGACGGTGTTCGAGGTCGAGACCTCTCCCGACATCGTCGCCAAAATCTATCATCGTCCGCCGTCGTCGCTGCGCGCCGAGAAGATTCGCGCCATGGCGGCGCTGCGAACCGACCAGATCGACCGGTTGACGGCCTGGCCGATCGAGGTGCTGTCGCTGCGTTCAGGGGCGCCGATCGGGCTCACCATGCCCAAGGTGGTCGGTTACAAGGACATCCACCACCTCTACAGCCCCAAGAGCCGCCGGGCCGAGTTTCCCGGCGCCGACTGGCGTTTCCTGGTGCATACGGCGACCAACCTGGCACGCGCCTTCGCCACGGTTCACGAGACCACCAGCATCATCGCCGACGTGAATCACTCGGGCGTGTTGGTGGCGCAGGACGCGCGGGTACGGCTGATCGACTGTGACAGCTTCCAAGTGGTCGATGGCAGCCGGCACTATCTCTGCGAGGTCGGCGTGCCGACCTTCACGCCGCCGGAATTGCAGAACCAGCGTTTCGCAGAGCTGATTCGCACCGAGAATCACGACAACTTCGGCCTCGCCGTCCTGATATTCCTGGTGCTGTTCATGGGCCGCCATCCGTTCGCCGGCCGATACATCGGCAGCGGCGACATGACGATCGAGCAGGCGATCGGCGAGGGCCGCTTCGCTTACGGCGCCGACGCACTGACCGCACGCATGGAGCGGCCGCCCGGCACGCCGCCGCTCAGCATCGTGTCGCAACCGGTGGCCGATCTTTTCGAGCGAGCCTTCGACCGGCGCAGCTCGGGGGGCGGGCGGCCGACGGCCAAGCAGTGGGTGGCGGCGCTCGAACACCTCGAGATGCGCCTGAAGCAGTGCGCGGCCAGCAACACGCACTGGCACCATTCGGGCCTAGGCGCGTGCCCGTGGTGCCAGATGGAGGCGGCGACCAGCGTACCGCTGTTCTCGCCGACCCTGTCGCCGGGTGCGGCGGCCTATTTCGACCTCGACGCTTTCTGGCCGCAGGTCGCGGCCATCCGCCATCCGGGACCGGCGCCGGTGCTCGAGCAGGCCACGCCGCGACGACTGAAACCGTCCGGGGCGGCGCTGGCATTCAGGCGCAGCTACTGGTTCCACATGCCGATGGCCTTCTTCATCGGCGCGGGCCCATTTGCCGTCGGCGTGTTCGCCCACCTGCCAATGCTGGCGCGGCTGTTCTTCTTCGTGTCGTCCTTCGTGCTCTATGTCCTGGTGCGGCGCAGCCTGCGCACGACGCGGCGCACGACGATGTTCCTCGAACGCGACCGCCAGCTTCGCATTCGATGGGACGAAATCCGCAACGAATGGGAGGCCAAGGCAGGCCCGCGTCAGTTCGAGGAGAAGCGCGCCGAGTTGGAGAAATTGTGGGCAGCCTGGTCGCGCCTGCCGGAGTGGCAGGCGGAAAAGATGCGCGACGTTGCCGAGCACAAGCGCGACATCGCGCTGGCGCGCTTTCTCGACCGCTTCGAGATCGACGAAGCGGAAATCCAGGGCATCGGCGTCGGTCGCAAGTCGCTCCTGCAGTCGTTCGGCATCGAGACCGCCGCGGATGTTTCCGACCAGGCACTGCTCGCCGTGCCCGGCTTTGGTGTCAAATTGCGCGGCAGCATGATCGCCTGGCGCCTGTCACTCGAGCAGCAGTTCACTTTCGATCCCACGACGGGCGTCGAGGGTGAGGACCGCCAGACGGTGGAACAGGAGGTTCTGGCGGAGCGCCTGCGTATCGCGTCGGCGATTCGCAAGGGCTTCAACGAGCTGCAGCAGATCTCCAAACAGATCCAGTTCACGCGTACATCCATGAAAACGCGCGGCGAGGAAGCCTATCTCGCTCACCGGCAGGCCGAAGTCGACCTGCAATACGTGATGCGCTGACGGTCAGAGCTTTCGGATTTCCGTGAGCGCCACGCCCGAGGCGATCAGCCGGTCGATCTCGGCCGCCGAATAGCCGCGCTCGGCCAGCACCGCGCGGGTGTCGAGGCCGAATGTCCCGGGCTTGCTGCGCACCGAAGGTGGCGTGCGCGAGAGCTTCACGGGGTTGCCGAC
>CAWUOG010000377.1:0-3387 GCA_963923875.1 uncultured Alphaproteobacteria bacterium | reverse complement strand
GGCGCGTCGAGATTGAACACGCGCGCCACACCTTCCAGAAGCTGCCTCTGGGTGCCGCGCTCGGCCATGCGCCGGGCCAGTGCCTCGCGCGCGTTGGTGACCGCCTGGTCGAGCACGTCCTTCAGGTCGCCGCGCTTGGGATGGCGGATCTCGACCTTGTGGCCGGCAGTGATCGCGAGCGCGCTTTCCAGCAGTTCGCTCTCGGAGATCGCGTGGCTGACCAGCACGAGCTTCGGCGCCGGCCGCGCTTCGTAGAACTGGCCGACAAAGGCCGACAGGACGGCGCTCTCGTCGAGTTCGCGCGCATGGCTCGGAAAATAGGCGCGGTTGCCGAGGTTCTGGCCGGCACGCAGAAAGAATACCTGCACGCAGACCTGGCCGCCTTCGGCATGGGCAGCGAAGATGTCGGCTTCGTCGATCGAATCGAGGCTGATCGACTGATGCGACTGGATATGCGCCAGCGCACGGATGCGGTCGCGCAATACTGCGGCCTGCTCGAACTGCAGCTCTCCGGACGCTTTCTCCATGCGCGCGCTCAATGCCTGCTGGACCTCGCGATTTTTGCCGCCGAGGAAGGCGCGCACCTCGTCCACGATCGTGTCGTACTCGGGCTTGTCGATGCGGCCAACGCAGGGGGCGGTGCAGCGCTTGATCTGGTATTGCAGGCAGGGACGCGTGCGGGTGACGAACACGCCGTCGGAGCACGAGCGCAGCGGGAACGCGCGCTGCAGGGCATAGAGGGTGCGGTTTACCGCGGTGGCCGAGGCGAAGGGGCCGAAATATTCGTTGCCGGACTCGCGCATGCCACGGTGCTTGGCAAGCTGCGGCCAGTCAGTGTCGCGACGGATAACGATATAGGGGAACGACTTGTCGTCGCGCAGCAGCACGTTGAAGCGCGGCCGGAAGCGCTTGATCAGGTTGTTCTCGAGCAGCAGGGCCTCAGCCTCACTGTCGGTGACGACGAACTCCATGCTGCGCGTGTTCGAGACCATGCGCATCAGGCGCGCTTCGAGGCGCGTCGGTTGGGTGTAGGCTGCCACCCGATTGCGCAGCGAACGCGCCTTTCCGACGTAGAGCACCTCGCCGCCGGCGGCGATCATGCGGTAGACGCCGGGCTTGCGGGGCAGGGTATGCACGAACTCGGCAATCACCCGAATGCCCTCGGCGAGCGAGCCCTCGCCGGGCTGGACCTCCTCGTCAGTGGAGGGTTCAGGGGTGTTCTCGTCAGTCACGGGATGTGGGGAAGTCTGTGAAAAAGCCGATGCCGTCTCCGGTGGACCACCGAAGTCATGCGATTGACTTAATGTAGGCAGGGTGGCAGCCGGCCGCTACCGGGAACCTAATCCGTTGCGGGGACTTGGTTATTCGGAATGGATCGGATTCGCATGTAATTAGCGCGACGGCAGACGTTCCCGCTTTGATCTGATCGTCTGCCGCGCTTCGATTTGTGGATAACTCGCGCGCCTAAAGCACAGAGAGCATTCGACCGACCAGCGGATGGCGCACGACATCCTTGTCGCCCAAGCGCACCACCGCAACGTCCTCGAAGCCTTCCAGCCTCTGGGCAATGGCGGCAAGTCCCGACATTTCCGGCAACAGATCCGTCTGGTCGGGATCGCCGGTGATCACCATGGTCGAATGCCAGCCCAGCCGGGTCAGCAGCATCTTGAGCTGGCCGTAGGTACAGTTCTGTGCCTCGTCGATCAGTACGAAGCTGTTGTTCAGGGTGCGGCCGCGCATGAACGCCACCGGCGCGATCTCGATCGTGCCGTCGTCGAGGTGCTGCTTCAGGCGTTTGGCGCCCATGCGGTCGTTCAAGGCGTCCCACAATGGGCGCAGATAGGGATCGAGCTTCTCGCGCATGTCGCCCGGCAGAAAGCCGAGATTCTCGCCGGCCTCGACGGCCGGGCGCGACAGGATGATCCGCGAGATGGTGCCGGCCTCGAGTGCTTCGACGGCTGCGGAAATGGCGAGATAGGTCTTGCCTGTGCCGGCCGGTCCGACAGCGACGGTAAGCGGGCGGGATTCTATGGCCTCCATCAGAAGGCGCTGGTTGTCCGAGCGCGGACGTATTTTTCGGATGTAGCTTTGATCTCGGTCGTTCGCCGGAGTGTGGTCGAAGATGTTGTGGACGCGGGCGCTATCGATGGCGTGAAGCTTTGCACGGCGAGCGGCGCGTTTTGCCATTGGCGAACTCCGGAGGCTGCTTGAGAAAACAAAAACGCCCCCGCAAGCGGAGGCGTCGACGATCAATAGAGCGGAGGGTGCGGCGTGGAGGGCACGCGATGGAGGGTCCATCGGTGATCCAGGTTCCGTCGGGGCGCAAGCTCCTCGGACGGATAGGCAACCTCCTTCTGCTGACTATTGAAAGCGTACTCTCATCCGGACCGGCCGGCCACAGGATTTAGGGGGTGCAATCGAAATTTAACGCCGCCGCTTGTAGGCGAGCCGTCCGGCCACGTAGGTGGCGTGGATCGCCCGGTCGTCACCCAGCATCATTTGGACGAAGAGCCGTTCGCCGAGATCTCTTGCCTGTTCCATGCGGTAAGCGATCAGCGGCGTCGACTTCATGTCGAGCACGGCAATATCGGCCTCCAGGCCGGAAGTCAGGCTGCCGATGCGATCGTCGAGGTACATCGCCCGGGCACCACCACGGGTCGCGAGATAGAGGGCATGCTCCGCGGACAGGGTCTGCTGGTGCTGCAGTGCCGCCCTGTAGCCTTCGCCCATGGTGGCGAGGATCGAGAACGACGTGCCGGCGCCGATATCGGTTCCGATGCCCACACGCACCGGCCGTCGGGGATCGAGCGCGCGCCGCAGATTGAACGCGCCACTGCCGAGAAAGAGGTTCGACGTAGGGCAATGCGAGATCGCCGAGCCGCCGTCGTGAAGACGCTGCAGTTCGCTCTCTTCCAGCCAGATGCCGTGACCGAACACGGCGCGCGGTCCGACCAGTCCGTGATGGTCATAGATGTCGAGATAGTTGAGACGCTCGGGAAACAGCTCCTTCATCCAGGCGACTTCGCGCTTGTTCTCCGAGATATGTGTCTGCATCAGGCAGTCCGGGTGCGCCCGCCACAGCGCGCCCGCCGCTTCGAGTTGTTCCGGCGTCGAACTGCCGGCGAAGCGCGGAGTGACGGCATACATCAGTCGTCCGCGTCCATGCCACTTGGCGATCAGTGCCGCCGACTGGTCGTAGCCGGTCTGCGCGGTGTCACACAGCGCCTCGGGGGCGTTGCGGTCCATCAGCACCTTGCCGGCAGCGATGCGCAGGCCGAGCCGTTCGGCCTCCTCGAATAGCGCATCGACGGAATGCGGATGCACGGTGCAATAGACGCAGCTCGTCGTGACGCCGTTGCGCAGGCACTCCTGCAGAAAGACTCGCGC
>CAWUOG010000376.1:0-3388 GCA_963923875.1 uncultured Alphaproteobacteria bacterium | reverse complement strand
GCAGGCTTCGACGGCATTGCGCGAAATCTGGTCGGCGTAGGGATGCGTGGCATCGATCACCGCGTCGATGCGCTCGGCCTCGAGCCAGTGCGCCAGACCAGTCGCCCCGCCGAAGCCGCCGACGCGCGTCGCGATCGGCTGCGCGCGCGGGTTCGCGGTGCGACCGGCCAGCGACAGGATCGCCTCGTGCCGGGCATCGTTCGAAAGCAGGCGGGCGAGGACGGATGCTTCGGTCGTGCCGCCGAGAATGAGCAGGCGCATGGCTAGCCTGGATAAGGACATGGCCGGACGTTGGCTGTCCATCGTCGGGATCGGCGAGGACGGGGCCGATGGGCTTTCGCCCGTGGCCCGGAAGCTCGTCTCGAGCGCCGAGCTGGTGGTCGGTGGCAAGCGCCATCTTGCGCTGGCTGGCACCTTGGTCCGCGGCCGCAGCCTCACATGGCCGAGTCCGATCGCCGACGCGGTACCCGAGATTGAGAAGCTGCGTGGCCGGCCAGTTGCCGTCCTGGCGAGCGGTGATCCATTCCACTACGGCGTCGGCGATCTGCTGATGCGCCGCTTCGGTACGGCCGAGATGATTTGCCTGCCGCATGCCTCCGCATTCAGCCTCGCCGCGTCACGATTGGGCTGGTCTATTCAGGACGTGGCGCTCGTCAGCCTGCATGGCCGCGCGCTGGACGGCATCGTTCGCCATCTGCAGCCCGGTGCGCGGATATTGGCCTTGTCGTGGGATGGCGAGACGCCGGGCAAGCTCGCGAAATTCCTAAGCGCGCGAGGCATGGGCGGGTCGCGCCTCACCGTGCTCGAGGCAATGGGTGGGTCACACGAGATCCGGCGCGAGTCGACGGCGGCAACATTCGACCTGGCCGGCGTTGCGGCGCTCAACACGATCGCCCTCGACATCGTGGCCGATCCCGGTGCGACTGTGGTTCCTCTGGCGCCGGGGCTCGACGACACGATGTTCGAGCATGACGGCCAGCTCACCAAGCGTGAGGTGAGGGCCGTCACGGTATCGGCGCTGGCGCCGCGCCAGGGTGAGCTTCTGTGGGACATCGGCCTGGGATCTGGCTCGATCGCCATCGAATGGCTGTTGCGCCACCACTCGCTCCGGGCAATCGGCATCGAAGCCGACTCTGAGCGCGCGGGCCGCGCGGCGCGGAACGCGGCCACTCTCGGCACGCCTGATCTGCGGATCGTCGAAGGCAAGGCGCCGCAGGGCCTGAAGGACTTGCCGGCGCCCGATGCGGTATTCATCGGAGGCGGGCTGTCCAATCCGGGCCTATTCGACGCCGCATGGTCGGCGTTGAAGTCCGGCGGCCGGCTGGTCGCCAATGGCGTGTCGCTGGCGACCGAGTCGCGATTGATCGAACTTTTCCAGAAGCATGGCGGCGACCTGGTTCGGCTCGACGTCTCGCGAGCCGGCAAGGCAGGCAGCGGCAACGTCTTTGTGTGGCGTGCGGCGGCGCCGATCGTGCAGTGGCGGGTGAGGAAGCCATGATCGTGGCCGGTGTGGGTAGCCGACGCGTGGCCTCGGCCGAGGATCTGGAGCAGGTCGTGCGTCAGGCGCTCGACCTCTTCAAGCTGCCGGCCGGGCGGCTCGATGTACTGGCGACGGAGCAGGCGAAGGCGGCAGAGCCCGCCTTTCGGCAGGCTGCCGAACGCCTGTCGGTTCGGCTCGTCGGTTGCGCCTTGAACGATCTCGATCGCGTGTCGTCGCAAGTACTGACGCCGTCGGCGCGTGTCCTCGAAGCCAAGGGCGTGCCGTCGATCGCCGAAGCGTCGGCGCTGGTCGCGGCGGGTCGCAATGCCTGCCTGCTGGGCGCTCGCGTCGCGACCGACGTCGCGACCTGTGCCATCGCCGTGGGAGATGGTCCGTGACGGTGCACTTCATCGGCGCGGGCCCCGGTGCACCCGATCTGATCACCGTACGCGGCCGCGATCTGCTCGCGCGCTGTCCGGTCTGCCTTTATGCCGGCTCGCTGGTGCCGAAGGAGCTGCTCGATCATTGCCCGGCCGGGGCGCTGATCGTCGATACAGCTCCGATGTCGCTCGACGAGATCGTCGCCACCTGCAGGCGTGCCACCGATGAGGGCAAGGACGTGGCGCGTTTGCATTCCGGCGACCTGTCGATCTGGAGCGCGCTCGGCGAGCAGCTGCGGCGGCTCGAGGCGGAAGGCATCGCCTATACCGTGACTCCGGGCGTGCCGTCCTTCGCCGCCGCGGCGGCGGCGCTGGGCCGCGAGCTCACCTTGCCGGAGGTGGCGCAGACCGTTGTGCTGACGCGTACGTCGGGACGTGCCTCGGCGATGCCCAAGGGCGAAGCGCTGCAGGTATATGCCGCGACCGGAGCGACGCTCGCGATTCACCTGTCCATCCATGTGCTCGACAAGGTCGTGGCCGACCTCGTGCCCCACTACGGCAAGGATTGCCCGGTGGCGGTGGTCTATCGTGCGAGCTGGCCCGACCAGCGGGTCGTGCGCGGCAGCCTGAAGGACATCGCGGACAAGGTCGGCGCCGCGCCGATGGAACGCACGGCGCTGATCCTTGTCGGCCAGGTGCTGGGTAGTGACGATTTCCGCAACAGTGCGTTGTACGACGCCGGCTATCAGCGCCGCTTTCGCGGCCGGACCTGAGTGATGATTCGTCTTCCCGACAGCTTTCCCGCGCTGCCCGAATTCCCGGCCGGCGAAGTCTGGCTGACCGGAGCCGGTCCGGGAGATCCGCGGTTTCTCACCCTGCTTGCGGCGCACGCGGTGAGTTGCGCCGATGTCGTCGTGCACGACGCGCTGGTCGACGTCCGGGTGCTGCAACTGGCGCGGCCGGATGTGGCGCTGATTCCGGCGGGCAAGCGTGGCGGTCGTCCGTCGCCGCACCAGCGCGACATCAATGAGGTGCTGATCGAACAGGCGCGCAAGGGGCTTCGCGTGCTGCGTCTGAAAGGCGGCGATCCCTTCGTGTTCGGCCGGGGGTGGGACGAAGCGGTGGCACTGACCGAGGCCGGCATACGCTTCCGCATCATTCCCGGCGTGACGTCGGGCCTCGCCGCCACCGAGCTTGCCGGCATTCCCGCGACGACGCGCGACACCAACCATGCCGTGGTGCTGGCGGCCGGGCACCGCGCGGAGGACGGGCGTTCGACGGCCGATTGGGAGGCGCTCGGCCGCCTCGGCCAGCCGATCATCCTCTATATGCCGATGTCGCAGCTCGCCGATGTCGCGGCGTGCCTGCAGCGCGGCGGCATGGCTGCCGACACGCCTGCGGCGTTCATCCAGTCGGCGACGTCGAAGAACGAACGCGTTGTCGAAAGCCGCCTGGCCAACCTCGTGGCCGATGCCGAAGCCCACGGAATCAACCTGTCTCTTATACACATCTCCGAGCCCACGAGACG
>CAWUOG010000375.1:0-3397 GCA_963923875.1 uncultured Alphaproteobacteria bacterium | reverse complement strand
GCGATCAGGCGGCTCACCGTGTTGCCGCCGACAGCGCGGTCGCAGGCGGCGGCGTATTCCGGCAGCGTCATGCGCCGGGCGCCGTCGAGACCGTCCCACAGCGCGCCAGCGAGGCAATCCTCCAAGCCCTTCGCGCCGTCGCTGCCGCGGCGCAGCTCCAGGTCGGCCAGCAACATGAACAGCGCACCGCCCCAGTAATTCTGCCGGCCCGACGCCACGCCGAGTCCGGTCGCAAAGACAGCGGCGCCTTGCGGCATCTCGGCAATCCACTCGCGCCACACGTCTTCCTCGCGCAGCCATCCCGCCCGCGCGCGCAGGATCGGCTCGATGTAGGTGGCAGCCCCTTCCATGAACCAGGTGGCGCGGCCCCGCAGATAGGGCATGCCGGTATGGATCAGCTCGTGCACCAGCACCCAATCCTCGAACAGCCGGCGGCGGTCGACGTCGCGACCGACCTCGACCATCACCGTGGCGCCGCCGCCGGACACCGTGCGGCCGTAACCCGTGGCACGCCGGGCGTCGGTCGGCACCAACGCGACCATCGACTGGCGTGCGGTGAACCCCTGCCACCAGTTGGCTTCGGCCTCGGCGGTACGCCCGATCCAGTCGACCAGGTCGGCGCGCGCCCCGGCGCTCGTGCCATCGAGAATGGCGACCCGAAGCACGCCTTCTTCTTTGGGTGCGCCGGGACGCAGCGAGCCGGGCGCGGGAACGGGCAGCTCCTGCAGGAACAGGCTGCCGATCGCAGTGTAGCCGGCGAGCCGCACGGTCACGCCGGCGAGCCGCCAGGCATCGCCCACCTTCGGCAGACCGGCGGCGAAGCCCTGCCCGTCGGCGGCACGAACCCGGATGTCGATCGTTGGCGACCGGTCGAAGCCCTGCGGCTCGAGCAGCCAGGAGCCCAGTGTCGCCAGCACACCGTCGCCGCGCGCCACGGCGATCGACGTACTGTCGACCTCGCCCGCGAAGCCCTTCAGGTCGAAGCGGTAGCGCGCCGTGCGGTCGGTCGTGGCGAGCCCCGTGACGTGGGACATCGTGCGCCGGTCTTCGGCAGTGAAGGTCAGCGGCCGGGGCGACTGACAGCGCAGATCGACCTCGAGCCGCGGCCCCGGTCTGACTTCGAGATCGACAGTGCAGTCGGCGGGCGTCTGCGCATATGCCGGCGATACCGACAAAGCCGCAAGCAACAGCCCAGCGAAGAGAACACGCCGGAACATTACCTAGGCTACCATGTGCTAGGCTGGCCGCAATGGAACTCGTCGACCAGGTCCTGCGGCGCATGGGACGGCACGCGACCGCGCTGCTGCCCTTCTCCCTCGCGATCGGTCTGATCTTCCAGGACCTCGCGGCGCTGGCGCGGCCGTTCGTCGGCCCGCTTGCCATCGTCCTGCTCATGCTCGCCCTTACCCGCACCGACTGGCCGCGGGTCGCCGCGCTGCTGGTGCGGCCGTGGCTCGCGATCGCGCTGTCGCTCGCCAACCTGATCGTGGTGCCGCTGCTGGTCTGGCCGTTCTGGAATGCGCTCGGCCTCTGGCCGGGACTCGTCGCGGCGCTCTGCCTCAGCGCCATGGCGCCCGGCATCATCTCGGCGGCGACCACGGCCGCGTTCCTGCGGCTGGATTCTTCGCTCGCCCTGCTGGTGACCCTGTTCACCAACTTCCTGGTGCCGTTCACGCTCCCGCCGCTCGCGCTGTGGCTGCTCGACCTGGACCTCAAGCTCAGCCTGCTCGACCTCAGCCTGCGGCTCGCGGTGATCGTCGGAACGGCTTTCGCGGGCGCCATGGCGATCCGCGCCTGGCTGGGGCCGGAGCGGC
Organism: uncultured Alphaproteobacteria bacterium; assembly: GCA_963923875.1. Lineage (GTDB taxonomy): Bacteria > Pseudomonadota > Alphaproteobacteria > Reyranellales > Reyranellaceae > Reyranella. The sequence goes on along the minus strand of CAWUOG010000375.1, from coordinate 1,583 downwards.
TGCGCCATTCGGCGATGCGATTGGACGGGCTCTCGGTGATCGTTCTGATGATTTTCGCGATCCCGCTGATGGACGGCATCGTGGCCCGCGCCCATGCCGATCCCTTCAAGCTCGCGGGCTTCGTCGCCGGCGCCTTCGCAGGCATGATCCTGTGCAACGCGCTGATGGCGGCGGTCACCCTGCCCTTCCTCGACCGCCGCACGGCGCTGACCGCGGGTTACTGCTCCGGCGGCCGACACAATGCGCTGCTGATGGCCGTGCTGCCGCTGACCGTCGATCCCGACATCTTCCTGTTCATCGCCGCCGTGCAGGTGCCGATCTACATCATCCCGACGGTGCTGCAGCCGATGTATCGGAGGCTTCTTCCGGAAAACACCTCATCCTGAGGAGGCCGCGCAGCGGCCGTCTCGAAGGATTGGCAACAGACAAGGTGCTCGTTCCCATCCTTCGAGACGCGGCCTTAGGCCGCTCCTCAGGATGAGGTCGTCTCAAGCGTTCCGCCGGCTGACCGCCTTCCCCGCGATATACCCGAAGGTCAGGCACGGGCCGATGGTGGTGCCGGCGCCGACCGCCTTGGTACCGATCGGGTGCGCCATGGCGATACCGGCACAGTAGAGGCCGGCGATCACGCTCTTGTCCGGTCGCAACACTTCGCAGCGTTCGTTGGTGCGCGGGCCGCCTTTGGTGCCGAGGCTGACATAGAGGAAGGGCGAGGCGAAGAACGGCGGCTTCTCGAGCGGCTTCAGCGCCGCGCCCTTCTTCGGGTCGCCGGTGTAGTAGCGCTCCCATGCCGTCTCGCCGCGATGGAAGTCGCGGTCGACGCCCTCGCGCGACCAGCCGTTGAAGCGTTCGACGGTGGCGGCGAGCTTCTTCGGGTCGAGGCCGATTTTTTCCGCCAGCGCCTCGAGGGTCGGCGCGCTGCGCACGAACTCCGGATCGCGCCTGGTATGCATCTCGGAAAGCTTGTGGCGGTACTGCGAATCGTAGATGCGCCAGACCGGCAGGTGCTTCGGCTTGCCGTCGGGCCCGCGCTCGTCCATGGCGACGCCCAGGCCCGCCGCGCCTTCGCTGACGAAGCGCTCGCCGTGGCGATTCACCAGAATGACGTGGCCGGTATAGGTCTCGAACAGCGGCTGGGCGTGGCGATGGCCTTCGTACTCGGTGAAGGTCGCGCAGGCGATCAGCGCCTGATCCATGTGGGCGAGTTCGGCGCCGATCGCCGCCGCCATGCGCTGGCCGTCGCCGGTGTTGCTGCGCGGAGCGCCGATCTGCTGGATGCCGGGGAAATACTTCGGCATGTAGTCGGGCGCCCAGTCGAAGCCGCCGGTCGCCAGCACCACACCCTTGCGGGCCCGGATCGAGCACGGCTTGCCGGCGATCACCGATTCGACGCCGGTGACGACACCGCCATCCACGAGCAGTTGCTTCACATCGGCATCGGTGAAGATGCGGCAACCGTGATCGAGGCATCCGCGCAGCAGACCGACGATCAGGCCATTGCCCAGACCGACCTTCTGCATGAGGAAGCGCCAGACCAGCCTGTGTCCCATCCTGAGGCCGGCCTTCCAGGGATCCTTCAGGAT
>CAWUOG010000374.1:0-3399 GCA_963923875.1 uncultured Alphaproteobacteria bacterium | reverse complement strand
ATCCTGGTCTGCAATGCCGCCTCGAACCCGTACTACGGGCCGAACGAGAAGCTGCCGGACGAGGTGTTCCTGAAGATCATGCAGAACAACATCCTCAGCAACATGTGGTTGATCAATCTCTGCCTGCCCGACATGCGCAAGAAGAAGGACGGCTCGATCCAGATCGTGTCGTCGATCGGCGGCCTGCGCGCCAGTACGGTGATCGGCGCCTACTGCATCTCCAAGGCGGCCGACATGCAGATGGCCCGCAACCTCGCCAACGAATACGGGCCCGACAATATCCGCGTGAACACCATCGCGCCCGGCCTGGTCACCACCGACTTCGCGCGTGCCCTGTACGAGGATCCGGCGCGGCGCAAGGCGCGCGAGGATGCGACGCCGCTGCGCCGCCTCGGTGCGCCCGACGACATCGCAGGTCTTGCGGTGCTGCTCGCCGGCAAGGCCGGCGCCTTCATCACCGGCCAGACTCTGGTCGCCGACGGCGGTACCACGATCGGCGTGTGACCGTGCAACCATGAGCCTCTACCAGGTCCAGAAGCTGATCTATCAGCTCAACCGCGATCCGCGCACGCGCGAGCGCTACGCCGCCGAGCGCGACGCGGTTCTGGGCGAGTACGAGCTGACCGAGGAAGAGAAGGGCGCGCTCACGCAGCCCGACATCGGCCTGCTCTACGTGCTGGGCGTGAACGGCCAGCTCCTCATGCATTTCGCGGCCCTGCACAAGATCGAGTGGACCGACTATCTCGAGCGCATGCGCCAGGGCCTCAAGCAGCACGGGCAGGTGCGCGAAGGCGTCTATGCCGCCACCGGCTACGAGGGCGTCGAGGCGCACGATGCGCGGCTGAAGGCAGCCAGAGAAAACCGATAAAGGAGGAGCGCTGATGCCGCTGGTCTACCTCGGAGCCTGCAGCCATGCGCCCGGCATCACCGCCCGCGCCGAGCGGGCCGACACCCAGACGCGGCAGGCGCTGGAGAAGGCGCTCTACAAGATGGGCGACGACATCCGGGCCACGAAGCCCGACGCGCTGATGGTCGTGGCGGCCGAGCATTTCGCCAATTTCTTCATGAACAACATGCCGGCCTTCGCGATCGGCATGGCCGATTCCTACGAAGGCCCGATCGAGGACGAGGCGTTCCTGAAGATCCCGCACACCAGGGTGCCGGGCAACAAGGCCCTGTCGCGCCGGCTGATCGAGCGCGTGATGCAGTCGGTCGACGTGGCCTACGCCGAGGAATGGAAGTTCGACCACGGCATCTCGGTGCCGCTGCATTTCCTGACGCCGGACTACGACCTGCCGGTCATTCCGGCCAACATCAACTGCCAGGGTCCGCCGCTGGCGCCGCTGAAGCGCGCCTGGGCGTTCGGCGAGGCGCTGCGCGAAGCGGCCGACGCCGTTCCCGAGCGTATCGCGATGGTGGCGACCGGCGGCATCTCGCATTGGCCCGCGACGCCGGACTCCGGAAAGATCAACGAGGCGTGGGACCGTGAGTTCCTCGACCGCTGGGCGCGCAACGACCGCGACGCGCTGCTCTCCTACAGCGACGCCGAGATCTACCGCGACGGCGGGCAGGGCGGCTTTGAGATCAGGACGTTCGTCGCCGCGGCGGGAGCCGGCAAGGGGGCCCGGGGCAGGATCGAGTTCTGCGAGCCCGTGCCGATCTTCGCGGTGAGCTGTACCGTGGCTCGGATGGCCATCTAGCTTCCTCCCCATTCACAGGGAGAGGTGCCCCGCTCGAAGCGGGGCGGAGGGGCCGAGAGCCCCGATCTCGTTGCCGCGCATGTCCCCATCGCCCGCGCAAGACGCGGGCACTTCTCCATATGAATGGGAAGCAGGGGCTAGGCCGGCTTCTTCCTGAACGTCACCACCAGCACATCGCGGTAGGCGGGCTGCGCGGGGTTCTCGGGCTCGACCGGAGTCACGCCATGGTAGCAGCGTGAGTCGTCCACCAGGGCGGCGTCGAGCGGGTCGGTCAGGGTGAAGCTGCCGAGGGTGCGCTTGTCGAGATCGTGCACGGTGGTCGTGCCGCTGCGGATGTTGCGGCGGTTGATCAGCAGCACCAGCACGTAGTCGACGCCGTCGCGGTGCATGCCCTCGGGCGTCGGCTTGCCCTGCACGTCCGGCTTGGCCTCGATGCGGAACTGGTGCGCCTCGATGTGCCAGCGGTCGGTCCCCGGCACCAGCCGAGAGAACAGCGCGCGGCAATACTCCAGGATGGTCTTGAACGAGGCGCCGTCCGCGATCTCCGGCTTGATCGGCTCGAACCAGCGCTCGATGCCGCCGTTCAGCGTGTTGTAGTCGAGGCTCTGGTAGTGCGGCTGGTGGGGGCCGCGCTCGATCGCGCCCTGGCGGCCGGCCGACCACACGCCGAAGCGCCGGCGGCGATAGCGGCCGCCATCGCCCATGTAGGTGTCGACCTGCAGGTCGTTCCAGCTGTCGGCAAAGGCCGGCCAGTCGGCGAGCGTGCCGAACCGTCCCAGCGCGGTGCGCATGTCGGACGCCTCGACGAAGGAATAGCCGGCGCGAGCGACCGCATCGCGGATGCCCGTTGCGTTCTGCAGTCCCGTTCCGATCTCGCTCATGTCGGCAAGCCTAACACCGCAGGCCCGCATTCGGCAGGGGACGCGCATGAAGGATTCTCGGGGTTGGCGCGGGGTTTGCATTTTGAGCGGCGTATCCCGCGTCCACGTCCGCCCTGGAGAAGCCCCTCATGTTGCGCCGCCATATCCTCGCCACCGCCGCCGCGTCGTTCGCTGCACCTGCCATCGTCTCGCGCGCTTCACTCGGTCAGAACCTGCGCAAGGTGAAGATGGGCTCGGCCTTCACCACAACCACCAACGCCGCCTTCCTGATGCCGGCGTTGCTCAAGCCCGAGGGCATCGATCTCGAGCTGGTGATGTTCCCGTCCCTGGTGCAGCGCATGCAGGCGGTCGCGTCGGGCGATGTCGACATCGGCAACGGCGGGCTCTCGGCCACCATGCAGGTCGCGACCAAGGGCTTTCCCATGCAGGTGCTGGCCAACGGCTGCGACGGCGGCTGGATGGTGCTGGCCCAGCCTTCGATCGGGAGCTTCAAGGACCTTGTGGGCAAGAAGATCGCCGTTCAGAACGGCTCGATCGGCCTGGTCTCGCTCAACTGGAAGCTCAAGCAGGAGGGCGTCTACGGCAAGGTCGAGATGGCGTTCATGGACAACCAGGACCAGCCGATCCCGCTGATGCGCGGCGATGTCGCGGCGATCTGCTGTTTCGAGCCCTATGCCGCGCTCGCCGAGCAGAACGGCTGGGGCAAGCGCCTGTGGGTGCCCTACGACTCTCCCATGGGCAAGACCAACCTGGGCTTCGTCGCCTCGGAGAAGTTCGTGAAGGCCGATCCCGAGCTCACGAAGAAGATGGTGCAGGCG
>CAWUOG010000373.1:0-3401 GCA_963923875.1 uncultured Alphaproteobacteria bacterium | reverse complement strand
CGGCCTTCCTTTTCGATGCGCTTGGTCTTGGCGGCGATGTACTTGGAGTTGAGATCCTGCAGCGTCTGCTGCGAGACCGCGGCTTCGGGGCTGCCCGAGAGACCCTTGTCGCGGCGATAGGTGGCGACGGCCTCTTCGGCAACCTGGAGGTTGCGGCGCAGTTCGGCGAGACGCTCTTCGAGCCACTCGGTGGCACGCCGGTTGGCCTCGTTCTTGTTGTCGACCTGATCGGCCAGATAGACCTCGGCGATCGCATTGGCGATGCGGGCCGACATCGTGCCGTCGGGGCTCTGGACGGTGACGATGATGACGAAGGTGCGGCCGAGCAGCGTCACGCTCAGGCGGCCGGCAACGGCGCCGATCGCGGCGCGGCGGGCGGGATCGCTGTCTTCGACCTTGCCCTGGCGCTGTGGCGAGGCCGGCTTGGCGGCGGGCTCGGGCGCCGGCGGCTGGGCCGACGACAGCAGCGAGGCGATGCCGTTGTGCCACATCTCGCGCAACGGATCCAAAGTGGCGTCGAGGAAGCCGGGCGGACGGGTGCCGTTGAAGTCCGGATTGGAGGCGAGGCCGAGGCGGTCGACGACGCGGCCGATCAGGAATTCCGACTGGATCACTTCCAGTTCGCTCTGGATGGCGCCGAAGTTCAGCGTGTCGACGCCAGACAGGGCGGCTTCGGTGCTGACCACCTTGAACGTGCGGGTGTCGAGCATGATGCGCGCCGAGGCGTTATAGAGCGGCGTCGCCTGGGCGATGATCAACGCCATCAGGGCGACCGCGACCAGGCCGGAGCCGACGATCAGGGCCTTGCGCCGGTTGAGGAGACGCAGCCACTCCCAGAGTTCGTTGGGAGAGTTGTCGAGCGCGCGACCGCCGCCACCCGGCGCGCCTTCGGCGGCCGAGATCCGGGTCAGATCGCCGTCCTCGCCGAGACGGTCGACTTTAGGAAGAGATCCCATCAAACACCATCCTGCAACCGCCCGACGGGCGGCGTTCTGTCATACGCGTCCAAACAAGACGGCATCTCCCGGCGTCCCCACCGCCTTTGCTGCCGTTCTGGCCGAATTCCTAGAACCATCGTTCTTGCACTCGAATGACGTCGCCGGGTTCGACCAGCGTATCCTCGGTGACGTACTCCTCTTCGGCGAAGTTCGAGAAGAACCGCCGGATCGTGATCTTGGCGCGCGAGGCGCGGCGCGTGAAACCGCCGGCGATCGCGATCGCCTGCAGCACGCGCAGGCAGGCGACGTGCGGGAAGTTGCCGGGGCGGGCGATCTCCCCCACCACGTAGAACGGCCGGGTCGAGATCAGTTCGACGCCCAGCCGCGGCGAGCGCAGGTAGCCCGCGCCGGTGTAGCGGTCGCGCAGGATCTGCTCGAGTTCCTGGGTCGTCTTGCCGGTGACGTCGAGCGAGCCCAGCATGCGCGCCGAGATCGTGCCGCTCGAATTGACCTCGTAGTCGGCCGAGAACTCGGTATCGGACAGCACCACGACCCTGATCCTGTCGCCGGCGCCCAGCCGATAGTCGCCGGTCGAGCCCTTGCACTCGCGATCGGGGACGTTGGTCGGACCGGTCTGGGGGCCCTGGCCGACGTTCGGCGAGGTCTGCGGCGAGACCGGCAGGGCGTAGATGCCGGTGGTGGTCGACGGGCCGCAGGCAGCGACGCCGAGCGCGGCCGACAGGCCGAGCGCGATCGCGGCATTGGCCCAGCCCCGGCGGGCGGCGGCGCGTTTGAAAGAGGACTTCTTGCTCAACACCTGATCACCGTTTTGCCGTCAAACGCACGGAATAGATTTGCCGGGTGTAGAACGGCCCGTTCACCGGGTCGGTCGACGATGCCGACGTGTACTCCCAATTGGGTCCGATCGAGACCTGAGGCCGGAGATTGTACATCAGGCCGAGGCCGCCGCGGAAAATGGTGTCGACGCGCGGCGGCGACGACGTGCCCGGGATCGGAATGTATTGCGCCGTCGTATAGGAAAGGCCGCCGGTCAGCGTCCAGTCCGAGTTGATCACGTAGGAAAACGGTACGCCGATCGCCGTCGTGACGATGTTCTGGTACTGGCTGAGCGCCGACTGGTCGATCGACCGGCTGAAGGTCGGGCTGAGGGTCAGCGGCTCGTAGCCGTTCCAGCGGCCCGAGAACCGGCCCACCCAGGTGCTGGTCCCGCTGGTGCCCGAAAAACCCAGTCCGCCGTCGAACGAGCTGGTCGGGCTGAGCGTCCACGTCGCGCCGAGGCCGACGCCGGACTGGTTCTGGTCGCGGTCCTGATCGTCGACGTTGATCTTGTTGATATAGCGGGTCTGGCTGAAACTCGGCGCCACATAAAGTGCTACGTCCTCGGAGATTTCGTAGCCGAATCGCAATTGTTCGCCATATTCCCAGCGTTCTCGGCTGACCGCCGGCAGGCTTGCCGACCCCACGACTCCATTATCCTGGTACCACCAACGCGTCGCCGTGCCCGAGACGTCGTAATAGAAGCGGTTGAAGCGCTGGTAGATGCCCAGCCTGAGCGGCACCGAATAATCGACCGTCGGCGCACTCGCGATCGTGGTGTTCGGCGTGCCGACCGCTTCGGTCGCGCGCCGGAAGCCGATCGAGGGCGTAATCCTGAGGTCGTCGGTGATGTCGAACGTGAAATCGAGCGAGGTGTTGTAGTTCTCGTAGTTCTGATTGGAATTGCCGGCGTAGAAGCCGAAGCCGGCGCCCAGCACGCCGCGCATCGAGTGCCTCAGCCAATTCGACTGCAGCGCGACCTGGGGCACGAACGTCGTCAGCAGCGTGCCGGTGGTCGGGCCCGTGGCCGCATTCTGGGCGTAAACGTTGTTGTCGTATCCGGCAGTGATGTCGATGCTGGGATATAGCGTGAAGGCGCCGTAGGTGATGCCGAGTTCGTCGCCCGACTCGCCGCCGCCTGCGAAGGTCTGCAGCGTGAGCGGCGCGCCGTAAAGCATCTGGCCGGTGCTCGAATACATCGTCGGCGCCGGCGTCAGGGGGTTGTCCGGCGCAATCGGTGACGGCGTCTTGGGTGCGGGCGTCGTCGAGGTGCTGCCGAGCGTCGTGCCTCCGACCGTGGCCGGCCCGGTGACTCCGGGAATCGTATAGGGCGGCAGCTGTCCGGTCGGTCCCGCCGGCGGCACGGCGCCGCCCGGAACGACCGTCACGTCAGCCGGGGGCGACGTCGTCGGATCAAGGACGAGCTGCGCCCACGCGCTGCCCGCCGTCATCGACAGCAGCGCCCAGCCGAGCAACGGCGTCCAGATCAGTTGCGATCGATTCGCAGTAATAATCATCGGCGCTGCTGGCCATCCCGGCAATGGTTCGATCGTCGGTCGAAAGAATATTCGCACAACAATCCAAGGCTCAGGCAGGCGACCGCGGTGGAGGCGGCGGCGGTGGAGG
>CAWUOG010000372.1:0-3402 GCA_963923875.1 uncultured Alphaproteobacteria bacterium | reverse complement strand
GGATCGCCGCCTGGCGAATTGGCATGGGCATCGAGGTCGATATCGCCGTCCTGCCCGGTGAAGGCGAGCGCGAACCACTTCTGCGCCTGGCCCGTCCAGCGGCCCTTCCAGTGCGCCGGCCGCAACTCGTCGGGCACGTCGTACGTGATCCAGTCGCGCGTCTCGCGCAGCAGCAGTGCCCTGGAGGTGCCGACTTCTTCATGAAGTTCACGGCAGGCGGCTTCGACGGGTGTCTCGCCCTTGTCGACGCCGCCCTGGGGCATCTGCCAGGCCATGCCTTCGGGCATCCCGGCCCGCCGGCCGACGAAGATGCGCCGGTCGGCGGAGATCAGCATCAACCCGACATTGGGCCGATAACCCTTGGGGGGCCGATAACCCCGCGGAATGGCGGGTGAGGGGCTGGCGCCCCTCAGTTGGCGCGGCTCGAGTAGAGCGAGATGCCGCGGATCAGGTCGAGCGCACGCAGCAGCTGGTAATCGGCGACCGACTCCTTCGGCGGCTCGTCCGGATCGCCGCCCTGTGCCGCGGGCTTGTCCTTGTCGGCCGGCTTGGCCGGATCGGTCTTTCCGGCCTCGGGCTTGGCCGCGTCGGCGGGCTTGTCCTTGTCGCCAGCCTTGTCACCAGGCTTGTCGTTGGGGTTGGTGATCGAGCGGCGCAGGTTCTCCTCGCGGAAGCTCATGCGCTGCTGGATGGTTTCGACCTTCGCCTGCTCGACCTCGATGTCGGGCTTGATGCCTTCCTTCTGGATCGAGCGGCCCGACGGGGTGAAGTAGAGCGCGGTGGTGAGGCGAATGGCGCCGCCGCCGGTCACCTGCATGATGGTCTGAACCGAGCCTTTGCCGAAGGTGCGGGTGCCCAGGATGATGGCCCGGCGGTGATCCTGCAGGGCGCCGGCCACGATCTCTGACGCCGAGGCCGAGCCGCCGTTGACCAGCACGACGATCGGCAGGCCGCCGGTGACGTCGCCCGCCTTGGCATTCCAGCGCTGGACGTCCTCGGCCTTGCGCGCCTTCACCGAGACGATCTCGCCCTTCTCGAGGAAGGCGTCGCTCATCGAGATTGCCTGGTCGAGCAGGCCGCCCGGGTTGTTGCGCAGGTCGAGCACGTAGCCCTTGAGCTTGTTGCCGGCCTCCTTCTTGATCTTTTCGATCGCGTCGAGCACGCCCGAGGTGCTCTGCTCGGTGAACGAGGTGACGCGGATGTAGCCGACGTCGCCTTCCAGACGGAAGCGCACCGACTTCACCTTGATAGTCTCACGGGTCAGGGTGAGGTCGAACGGCTCCTTCGCGGAAGCGCGGCGGACCGAGATCTTTATGGGAGAGCCGACCTTGCCGCGCATCTTGTCGACGGCTTCCTGAAGCGTCAGGCCCTGCACCGGCTCGCCGTCGAGTGCGAAGATCAGGTCGCCGGCCTGGATGCCGGCCTTGGCAGCGGGCGTGTCGTCGATCGGCGACACCACCTTGATGACGCCGTTCTCCATCGTGACCTCGATGCCGAGCCCGCCGAACTCGCCCCGGGTCTGGATCTGCATGTCCTTGTAGACCTTGGGGTTCATGTAGCTCGAATGCGGGTCGAGCGAGGAGAGCATGCCGTTGATGGCATTCTCCATCAGCGCCTTCTCGTCGACCGGCTCGACATAGTCGCGCCGGACACGCTCGAGCACGTCGCCGAACAGGTTGAGCTGCTGGTAGAGCTCGCTCTTGTCGCCGCCCGCGGGCTTCGGCGCGTTCTTGTCCTGACCGAGGACGACGACGGCCGGGACGGCCAGAAAAGCCACCACAGCGGCAGCGGTAGCTAGGCGAAGTCGGGTCATTGGCAGGCCTTTACTGAACGTCGCCCGGCCGGCGTGCCGGACGGTCGATACTGGGAGTGTCCACGTTGCGAGAGATTACAGGCCGGTCTTTGGCAGGATCAAGGCGATGAACTCTCACGCACTGCAAATCAGGCCGAAGCAGCCATGGCGGCGGCAGGGACTTTGAGCAGGGCTGGACGGCGGGCGGTCGAAAGCAGCGAATGTCCCGTCATTTCCGCAGGCTGCGGGACTTTCATGAGGGCCAGCATCGTCGGGGCGACGTCGGCCAGTTTGCCGTCGGACAGCGACTGAACCCCTGCCGGTGCATTGAACAGCAGCGCCGGCACCCGATTCAACGTGTGCTGTGTGTGCTTCTGGTGCGTCTTTTCGTCGAACATCAGTTCGGCATTGCCATGGTCTGCGGTGACCAGCATCGCGCCGCCGGCCTTGTGCACGGCGGCCATCACGCGGCCGAGGCAGGCATCGACGGCTTCGACCGCCTTCACTGCCGCCTCGAAGTCGCCGGAGTGACCGACCTGGTCGGTATTGGCGTAATTCACCACCACGAGGTCGTACTTGCCCGAGCCGATCGCCTCGACGAGCTTGTCGGTCACTTCGCCGGCACTCATTTCGGGCTTGAGGTCGTAGGTCTTGACCTTGGGCGAGGGCACCAGGATGCGGTCCTCGCCGTCGAACACGCGCTCCTCGCCACCGTTGAAGAAGAAGGTGACGTGCGCGTACTTCTCCGTTTCGGCAATGCGCAGTTGGCGCAACCCCGCCTTCGACACGGTCTCGCCGAGACCCATCTTGATGGTCTCGGGCGGGAACAGGGGTTTCAGGAACGCATTCAGGGCGGCGGAGTATTCGACCATGCCCACGGCGGCGGCGAACTTCACGATCCGCGCGCGCTTGAAGCCATCGAACATCGGGTCGAGCAGGGCGGTCAGGATCTCGCGCGCCCGGTCGGAGCGGTAGTTGAACATCAGGACGCCGTCGCCGTCCTTCATGCCCGTGTAGCCGTCGATCACGGCCGGGCTGACGAACTCGTCGTCCTGGTTAGCGGCGTACCCCTGATCGACCGCATCCTTGGCCGAGGCTGCGGGCTTTGCCTTGGCGTCGACCAGGGCGTCGTAGGCCTCGGTGACGCGCTCCCAGCGCTTGTCGCGGTCCATGGCGAAGAAGCGTCCGCCCACCGTGCCGAACCGGATCGGCAGGCCGGGCTTGAGGCCCTTTTCAATGTGATCGAGGCATTCGAGCGCGCTGCGCGGAGGCATGTCGCGGCCGTCGAGGAAGGCATGAATCCAGACCGGAACGCCGGCGCCCGCGATCAGGTTGGCCAGCACCACCAGATGGTCCTGGTGCGAGTGCACGCCGCCCGGCGAGGCCAGCCCCATCAGATGGCAGGCGCCGCCGTTCTTCCTGAGGATGGCGATGAAGCCCAGAAGGTTGGCGTTCTTCGCCAGCGAGCCATCCTCGATCGCATTGTCGATGCGCGGCAGGTCGGGCACGGCCACCCGGCCGGCGCCGAGATTCATGTGGCCGACCTCGGAGTTGCCCATCTGGCCCTTGGGCAGGCCGACGAAGGTCTCGGACGCGTCGATCAGGCCCTG
>CAWUOG010000371.1:0-3408 GCA_963923875.1 uncultured Alphaproteobacteria bacterium | reverse complement strand
GACGGCCGATGGCGAGCATCGCCAGGCGTTCGATCTCACCGCCAAGTTCGACCCGGCGGCGTCCGCCTTGGCCGACAGCAATGCCGGCGAAGCATCGTTGTCCCTGGTCGAAGCGCTGCTGTTCGCCGTGTTGGGCGGGTTGATCCTCAATCTCATGCCGTGCGTGTTTCCGGTGCTGGCGATGAAGGCGGCGTCCTTCGCGCGGCTGGCCGGCCAGTCGCGCGCCGATCTGAGACGCGATGGCGTGGCGTACACCGCGGGCGTGCTGGTCTCGTTCGCCGCGATGGCGGTGGCGCTGCTGGCGATCCGCAGCTCGGTCGGCGATGTGAGCTGGGGCATCCAGTTCCAGTCACCCATCTTCTCGCTCCTCATTGCCTACCTGTTCTTTGCCGTGGGCCTCAACCTCTCCGGCGTCTTCGAGGTCGGCGGCCGATTTGCAGGTATCGGCCAGAGCCTGGCGGCGCACGGCGGAACACTGGGTGCGTTCTTCACCGGCGTGCTGGCTGTCCTGGTCGCCACGCCCTGCACCGCGCCGTTCATGGCGGCAGCGCTCGGCTTTGCGCTGGTGCAGCCCGCGCCACAGACGGTCGCGGTGCTTCTGGCCATGGGCCTCGGCCTTGCGCTGCCCTATCTCGCGCTGGCGCTGACGCCCACGCTGCAGCGCTTCCTGCCGCGGCCCGGGCCGTGGATGGACCGGCTGCGCCAGTTGCTGGCCTTCCCGATGTATGCCTCCGCGGTCTGGATGATCTGGGTGCTGACCCAGCAGACCGGTGCCGACGGCGTCCTCTACGCCCTGGGCGGCATGGTGCTGATCGCCTTTGCGGCCTGGCTGATGCGGGTCGGCGGTCCGTCGTCGGCTGTCCTGTGGCTGCGCCGCGGCGCGGCGGCAGTGGCGATTCTGCTGGCCTTCGCGGTCACCCTGAAGCTCGAGAATCCCTCTGCAACAGCGGCTTCGGCCTCCGGCGGCCCTGTCACGGGCGTGAGCTTCGAGGGATGGGAGCGCTATTCGCACGGCGCCGTCGAACAGGCCCGCGCCGCCGGCAAGCCGGTGTTCGTCGACCTCACCGCCGCCTGGTGCATCACCTGCCTGGTCAACGAGCGCGTGGCACTCGAGACCGCGGCCACGAAGCAGGCCTTCGAACGCACGGGTACGGTCAAGCTGAAGGGTGACTGGACCAACAAGGATCCCGAGATCAGTGCGCTCCTGAAGGAGATCGGCCGCGCCGGCGTGCCCGTCTACCTCTACTGGGCGCCGGGAGCGCAGGCGCCGAAGATCCTGCCGCAGATCCTGACCGAATCGCTCGTCATCTCCGAGATCGGCCAACCCGGGAGAGCCGCATGCAAAGGCGACGTTCGCTGCTGATCGGCACGGCCGCGCTGGCCTTGGCGCCCGCGGCCGTTCGCGCCAACGCCGAGCTCGACACGCCGGCGCCGGGCTTCACCGGCGTCGACAGCAACGGCAAGACATGGTCGCTCGCCGAGCTGAAGGGCAAAGTGGTGGTGATCGAGGTGACCAACCACGACTGCCCGTACGTTCGAAAGCACTACAACTCCGGCAACATGCAGGCCCAGCAGCGCGAGGCTGCCGCCAAGGGCGCGGTCTGGCTGTCGCTCGTCGCCTCCGGACCGGGCATGGAAGGCTACGTCGAGGGGCTCGAGGCGAACGAGATCACCCGGCAGCGCGATGCCCATCCCGCCGCCGTCCTGCTCGATCCGCAGGGTACGATCGCGCGGGCCTACGGCGCCACGGTGACGCCGCATATGTTCGTGATCGATGCCCGGGGCATCCTCGTCTACAAGGGCGGCATCGACTCGATCCGCTCCTCGAATCCTGACGACGTGCCGCGCGCCAAGCAGTATGTCCGCGCCGCGCTGGACGAGGTGCTGGCCGGCAAGAAGGTCACCGAAGCGTCCACCCGACCATATGGTTGATCGGTGAAATACGTCCGCAGTTAGCGGCTCTCCGTTTCTCCGAACATCAACGGCACCATCGCCACGGTGAACACCGTCGAGGCGAGCAGCAGCGGCCACGCCATGCCGAAACCCAGCAGCAGCGCGCCGACCGCGGCGCTGGCGCAGAACAGGCCGATCGACAGGGCGCGCCGGCGCCAGTTGCGGCTGTCGCCGCCCGCCAGCCGGGAGTCTGCAATCATGCCGGTGTAGGTCAGCGTCATGACGTTGGTCGCGAGATCGGGTACGCCGTGTACCCGCACCATGGCATTCTGGATGCCCATGCCAAGCGCCAGCATCGCGATCATGACCTGACCCTGCAGGTTGCCGGCCGCCGGGCTGCCAAGGGCGGCGACCGCGGTGGCGCCCCACAGGATTACGCCCTCGATGGCGAAGCCGACCCGGCGTTCGCGCATCTTCTGCGGCCCGCGCAGGATCCGCCCGCCGAGCAGAGCGCCCAGGGTAAAGGCGAAGATCGCCGGCAGGTACTGCGCACTCCCTTCGAGCAGCTCGCCCTTGCCGATCGAAAGCGCGAGCAGCAGCAGGTTGCCGGTCATCATCTCGGCGAAGACATGGCCCAGTCCCAGGAAGCAAACGGCATCGACCAGGCCGCAGATCGCGCTGATCAGATAGAGACCGGTCGTGACGTTGCGAAACCGGAGAAGCACGGTCGAGGATGGCCTCAGACGTCGGCGATGCGCTTGCCGCTGTCGGGCTCGAACAGATGCAGGTTGCGCCCTTCGGCGTTGAAGCGCCGCCGCTCGCCCGGCCGGGCGATGACATGACCCGACTGGCGGACCGTGATCATCGAGCGGTCGCCGCCGAACTTGCCGTGCAGCAACGTGTCGGCGCCGAGCGGCTCGGCCATCTCGATCTCGAACTCGACCGGCCCGTTCTGAAAGGGCTGCAGGTGCTCGGGCCGCACGCCGAGCGTCACCAAATCGCCCGCCTTGGCGCTGGTCTGGCGGCCGAGCGGCATGACGATACGGGTACTGCTCGCCGTCAGTTCGACCGACGTGCGATCCGCGCCCACCCTGGCGGCGGTGAAGTTCATCGCCGGCGAACCGATGAAGCCCGCCACGAACATCGACGCCGGCCTGTCGTAGACATCCATCGGCGTGCCGATCTGGTCGGCGACACCGGCATTCATCACGATCAGGCGGTCGGCGAGCGTCATCGCCTCGACCTGGTCGTGCGTGACGTAGATCGAGGTGACGCCCAATTCGCGCTGCAGGCGCTTGATTTCCAGCCGCATCTGCACGCGCAACTTGGCATCTAGGTTGCTGAGCGGCTCATCGAACAGGAACACCGCCGGCTCGCGCACGATGGCACGCCCCATCGCGACGCGCTGGCGCTGGCCGCCCGAAAGCTGGCGCGGCAGGCGATCGAGCAGCTTCTCGAGTTCGAGGATCCTGGCCGCCTTGCGCACGCGCAGGTCGATCTCTTCCTTGACCAGCT
>CAWUOG010000370.1:0-3427 GCA_963923875.1 uncultured Alphaproteobacteria bacterium | reverse complement strand
GGCGCTGCGCCTGGACCGCGCGGTTGAACTGGCTCATGCCGTAGGACCAGCCGCCACTCATCGCCAGCACGCGGCCGGTGGCGGGATCCATCACAACGACCGCGCCGTTGACGTTGGGCACCTGGCGCAGGCCGTAGGTCTTGGGCGGATAGGGCTTGCCCGCCTCGTTCTTCTCGATCTTCTCGACCACCACGACGTCGCCCACGCTGAGTAGCGCCGCCGGCCGTGCCGGAGCGGCGCCGACGTTCTGGTTGGGCAGGCTCTGGCGCGCCCAGGTCATCTCGGCGAACGGAATCGTGCCGTCGGCGTTGTCGGGAAGACCGGCGACGGTTGCGGAGCCGGCATCGACCTTGGTGACGACGGCGAGCTGCCACGACGACGGGCCGAACAGCGGCCGGCGCTGCTGGATGCGGGCGAACTCCTCCTCCCACGGCACGCTCATGTCGGCGATCTTGGCGTGCGGTCCGCGCCAGCCATGGCGCCGGTCGTAGGCGATCAGGCCGTCGCGCAGCGCCTTGTCGGCCTGCTCCTGGATGGCGGGATCGAGCGTCGTGCTGACGGTGAGACCGCCTTCATAGAGGCCCTTCTCGCCGTAGGCCGCCATCAGGTTGCGCCGCACTTCCTCGGCGAAGAAGTCGGCGGTGACGACGTCGGTGGTGCTGCGCTTGCGGTAGACCAGCCTCTCGGCCTTGGCGGCGGCGGCCTCTTCGGCGGTGATGTAGCCGTCGGCCTGCATGCGACCCAGCACGTAGTCGCGCCGGATATAGGCTTCCTTCTCGTGTCGGTTGATGTTGTAGGCGTTGGGCGCCTTCGGGAGAGCGGCGAGGTAGGCAATTTCCGACAGGCTGAGTTCGCCGAGCGAACGGTCGAAATAGTTCATTGCCGCGGCGCCTACCCCGTAGTTGCCGGCACCGAGATAGATCTCGTTCAGATAAAGCTCGAGGATGTGTTCCTTCGAATAGGCCTTCTCGATCCTGAACGCGAGGATGGCCTCGCGGATCTTGCGCGCGAGCGTCGCCTGGTTGGTCAGCAGGAAGTTCTTGGCGACCTGCTGGGTGATGCCCGAAGCGCCTTCCATGCGCCGGCCGGGATTGGCGATGTTGGTCAGCACGGCGCGCGTGAGCCCCAGCACGTCGATGCCGGGATGGGTGAAGAAGCGCTGGTCCTCGGCCGCCACGAACGCCTGCTTGACGCGGCGCGGGATGGCGGCGGCAGGCACGAACACGCGCTTCTCCTTCGCGTACTCGGCGAGCAGGCGACCATCGGCGGCGTAGAGACGCGAGGTGATCGGCGGCTGGTAGTCGGCCAGCTGCTTGTGGTCGGGCAGGCCGTGGCTGAAATGCCAGAACAGGCCCGCGACCGTGCCCGTGCCCACAATGAGGGCGGCCACGGCAAAGGCCAGGCCGATCTTGAAGAGGTTCACCACGCCATCCTTTTAGCAAAGGATGCTGGGGACTTATGCCTTTCTTGTGGCGCTTCCGGGAGCGGAAATCGGGCCGAAGTAGGCGTCGACCGAGGCCCTGAGCGCCCGGGCGAGCGCCATCTGGTGCTGGCGGACGGTCAGGAGTTTCTCGTCCTGCGGATTGCTCAGGTAGCCGAGCTCGACGAGCGTGGCCGGAATGTCGGGTGCCGTCAGCACGGCGAAACCGGCTTCCCGATGACTGCGCGGCAGCAGCCGCACGCCGTTGCGGCCGAAGGTCTGGACGATCGAATCAGCGAACTTGTTGGAAGCGTTGACCGTGCCGCGCTGCGTCATCGCGACCAGCGTCTGCGCCACGCTGGCGGGCTTGTCGTCGAGCTTCAGACCGGCGACCGGCGCCACTTCGCGGTTCTCGCGGGCCGCAAGGGCGGCCGCCTCGCGGTCGGTGGCGGCCTCGGACAGGGTGTAGACAGAGGCGCCCCGCACACTTGCATCGGCGTGGCTGTCGGCGTGGATCGACAGGAAGAGGTCGGCCTTGGCCTCCTGCGCACGCGCCACCCGCTCGCGCAGGGGAACGTAAGTGTCGGCGCTGCGGGTGAGCATCACGCGATAGCGACCGCCGGCCAGCAGCTGTCGCTGCAACTCGCGCGCCACGTTGATCACGACGTTCTTTTCCTGGGTACCGCCGATACCCAGCGCACCGGGATCGTGACCGCCGTGGCCCGGATCGAGCGCGATCAGCTTGGGTTGCGGCGGGCGAGGCTTGGCCGGCGGCGCAGGCTTCGCCTTGCCGCTGTTGGCCCAAGCAGGACCAGCCGCCCAACCCGCACCCAGCAGCCAGAGGGGGGCTGCGCTGAGCACCGCGCGTCTTTTCATGAGAGTCTTGTAGCATTTTCAATTGGTTACTGCAATTTCTTCAAGCGCAAACTAATTGATTGTCGGGCTGCCCGGGACACCGTATGTTGCGTGCCGCGAGCAGTCGCCGTCGTTCGTAGCGCCCCCTCGGGTCGGCGCTCCGACGGCAGTCCCCGCCGGGTCCCAACGCTTAAATGCAGGATCCGCGGGATTGTCAGTAAGGCGGTGGCTATCAGGAACCTCGAGGTCGGCAGGGTTTGGTTTTCCGGACCCGGCGGCGCGAAGCGTCCCCGTCTTGGCCCATAGTATCGGGCCGTTCGGCGGGTCGATGGCGCACCGTCCCCCTCGCACCAGAGAGGCGGCAGGACCATTGGCCGCTCGCGCCGGTCGGACCCCTACGTCTCGGGAGCGAGCCCATGGCGCGGCGCATGCTCATCGATGCCAGCCACCGCGAGGAAACGCGGGTGGTGGTGGTCGACGGGACCAAACTTCAGGATTTCGACTATGAGATGGCCAGTCGAAAGCCTCTCAAGGGAAACATCTTCCTCGCGAAGGTCATTCGCATCGAACCGTCGCTGCAGGCGGCGTTCGTCGAATACGGCGGCAACCGCCATGGCTTCCTAGCCTTTTCGGAAATCCATCCGGACTACTTCCAGATCCCGGTCGCCGACCGCGAACGGCTGATCGCCGACGAGCAGCGCATGCACGCCGAGGAAGAGGCTGAGCCGCCCTCGCGCAACCGTGTCGACCGCACCGACATCGAGGAAGTACGGGAGGAGAATTTCGAGGCGATCGCGGCCGAGGTCGCGCATGCGCCGCGAGTGGACGGGCCGAGCGTGGATGGGCCGAGCGACGATGCTCCGGTCGAGACGCCCGCCGAGGCGTCACCCGCCTCCGACCCGGTCGTCGTCGAGCTTTCCCCGGCTCCGGAGCCGGTCGCCGAGGCGATGGGCCAGGCGGCGGAGCCGTCCGCCGGCGAAGCCCCGGCCAGCGAGACCTACGTTACCGAGGCGCAGCCTCCGGAAGCCGCGGTCGAAATTTCTTCCGACATGACGGCCGTTGCCGACGGCGCCAGTGATGTGCCGGTCGATCTGGCAGAAGCGCCGCAGCCCGAAGGCGCGCCGGTCGAGGTGCTGGGCGGCGACGACGGCG